>SYFR01000338.1 GCA_005800325.1 Myxococcales bacterium
GGCCTTGCCGTCCCAGCAGGCCTCGAATCGCGCGACGGCCTTCGCCTTCGAGGCGCACACGAGTCGGCTGCGAATGAACGCCGAGCCGACGATCGCGTTGCACGCGCCGAGCCACGTCTCGCGCGCCTTTTCGGCGGCGGCCTTGACGTTCTTCTCGGCGAGCTCCTTCAGCTTGGGATCCTTCTTCGGGCTCTCTTTTGCGAGCGCGTCGGAGAGCCACGCGGCGGCATAGGTGTCGGCGAGCACCGAGCAGTCGTTGCCGCTGAGATCGATCTCATCGCCGGCGACCGGGGGCGCGTGCTTCGGCGTCGGTGCGGCCTCCGGTGCGTTGCCGTCGGGCGCCGGCGTGGCGGGCGCGTCATCGCTTCGACCGCTCGCCGGCGTTCCTTGAGGGCGGTCCTCGGACGTCGCGGACGGACCGTTCGCCGATTCCGGTGGGCGTGGCGCCGGCGGCTGCGCACAGCCGGCAGCGCCGAGCGAGGCGAGGAGACCGGCGACGAGGAGACGCGGGCGATGCATGGCGCACTCTGTACCCGCCGGCTTGGCGCTGTAAAGGCCGAGGAGGTAAGCGTCGTGCCCGCGCGCGCGGCGGAGCGTCGGCCCCTCGGCGGAATTGCGGGCCCGCATCGCCGTCGTGCCCGCGCGCGCGGCGGAGCGTCGCGTGTCCGTGCTGTCAATGGCGAGTGCTCGAGACCGCCGTCGAATGCCCGCGCCGAGTGCCCGCGCTTGACAGCCACCGTGTCTCGGCGATACTCGGTCCCGCAGTTCGGGGGCATTCGCCATGAAGACCATCGACCGAGGTCCCCGCGCGGACTCCCCGTTCAACCCACACGCCACGAGTGCCGGCTCCGACGCCGCGCGTAGCCAGGACGCGCCATCCTCGATGCGGCTCGGCACCGCGCAGGTCGGGCGAAGCCACGGCCGGACCCTGAACCCGCCTGCCCTCGCGGGCGTACCGTCTTTCCGGGTCGGCCACGCCGCAGCGTCGTCGACTCGCCCATCGATCGGGGGAGTTCCGGTCGCCGACGCTCCGCCGCGCACTGGCGAGGGACGCGTGCGGTGGTCGGAGCTTTGCCGCTCGCCGGAGTACGCCGGCCAGTGGGTGGCTCTCGACGCGGTTCGATATGACGACGGCGCGCCGATCGACGGCGAGATCGTTGACGCCGACGGTGATCTCGCCGCGCTCTGCGCGCGTGTGCAGAGCGCCGATGAGCACAGCTGCGCGATCTTGTTTTGCGACGGCAGCGGAAGCGGAATCCGTCGCGCCGGCGCCAGCTGAACGCCTATTTCACCGGAGGACGGGGCGAATGAGCGCGCGACCATCCTTCATCACGACCTCGAACTCGAGGCGTTTGGTCGGGTGCTGGCTCTTGAGCTTTTCGCCCTGCTCGCGGATGCTCTGCGCGACCTTTTCGTAGCTGAGACCCTGGGTCGTCTCGCCGGTGCGACGCTTTGCATCGACGTATTCCGCATAGAGACGCCGCGTCTGCGTGTCGTCGTGCGTGGCTGGGCTCGGCGGACGTGGAGGACTCGGCCCCTGCGGTGGAGGGACGTTCGGTAGGCGCGGCGGCGGCAGGCCGCGCGAGGCTGCCTCGCTCGCGCGCGCTGGCGATGGCTGGGCTAGCGGATCCGCGCTGCGGAGCGTGTCCATCGGGTGTCGCTGGGGAAATGGCGCGGCCGGCGGGGCGCCATGCGTCGATGCGGCCTGCGCGAAGTGTGGCGCTCGAGCGTCGACCGGCGCGCCGAGCGCGGCCGTCAACGGACCGCGGAGCCCCTCCGGAGGAGCATGGCCGCGAAGGGTTTGGGCGTAGGCGGGCACCACACCGGGGGTGCCCGGGGGCAATCGAGGTGGCGGGAGCACGCCGGGCGGCCGTGGCGACCCGACAGGGATCGAGCCGAAGCCGCGGGTCGACGGATCTTCGAAGCCGGGGTACGTGGCGGCCGGGCGCGGCTCGGCCGACGGTAGCGACGCGCCGCCGGGGGCGTGTGCCATCGTTGGTGCGGCGCCGCTGCTCGCGAGCGTACCGGTCGGCGCCGCGCGCGCCGCGAGCTGTGCCCACCGTAGCGGAGAGCCGGCGCCTTGTGCGGACGCCGCCCACGCTGCGATCGACGGCGACGGCGTCGTCGTGGGGAGCGAGTAGGGGATCTGGCCCGTGCTCGGCGTGCTCGCTCGCGCCTGCACGCCCGGCGCCGCCACAGGCACGCGTGGCGTTTCCATGCCCGGCGGCGTCGGTGCCTCGTCGGTGTCGACGCTCCGATCGTCGTCGATTCGGTAGGTGCGCCGCTCGGGCTGCGCGCCAGATGTCTCGAGCGCGCGCAGCACCTCGCGATCGATCACGTCGCGACCTGATGCCGCCGCTACCGCATCCATGCCGACGCGCTTGGCCGCCTTGATGATGTCGCGCTTGTAAGTGCCGTTCTCGATCTGGCGCAGGACGCGGGCCCAGTGCTGCCCGTAGGTGTTGTAGCGCTGAACGATCTGTTGAAACTTGAAGCGTTGGCGCGAGTTCTGGAAGCGCACGCGCCGCAGCTCCCAGATGACGCGCTCGACGTTCTTCTGGAGCACCGTGGGAGCAAGCTTTTCGATGCCGATGAAGTACTGCTCGTACATGGCCCTGAGCCGCTCGACCTGCGGCTCGAGATCGTCGATCGCTTGCTGTGCCTCGTGGGTCTCCATTGGCCGCGCGCTCTTTAGATTGTCGAAACCGTCGTGCGCCGTCCAGTCGTTCGCGAACGCGACCTTGAACAAGGCGCCCTCGATCGGCTCGTCGCCGCGGCGCGCACCGGGTTGCCTTGGGCGCGAGCCGGGTCGCGGTCCGCGAGCTCGGACGCCCCGCCCGCGCTTGCGAGCGGCGGCGGGGCAACGTAAAGGCCACGAGCCATGCACCCCATCCTGTTCCGTGTGCCGTTGCCCGGTGTCGAGCTGCCGCTCGTCGGAAAGCTCGCGGCGCTCCCGATCTACAGCTACGGCGTGATGCTTGGGCTGTCGCTCGTCGTCGGGTGGTACCTGACGCTCGGGCTCGCGGAAAAGGACGGCCTCGACCGCGAGCGAATGGCGAACAACTACGTCGTGACCGCTCTCGTCGCCGTGCTCGGCTCGCGCGTCGCGTACATCGTGACGAACCCGAGCGAGTTTCACGGACTCGCCGATCTCGTGAGCTTTCGAGCCGGCGGGCTCGTCGCCTACGGGGGCTTTCTTGGCGGCTTCCTGGGGTCCTACGTTTACATCAAGACTCGCGGGTTGCGCCTCTTGCCATGGGCGGACGTCGCCGTTCCGAGCCTCGCCTCGGGCCTCATGATCACGCGCATCGGCTGTTACCTCTTCGGCTGCGACTACGGGCAGCCGCTCGCGGCGGGCGCACCCGCGTGGCTCAAGGCGCTCGGGACGTTTCCGAAATGGCCGCCGGGGACGGTCCCCGACAGCGCTGGATCTCCGGCGTGGGCGGAGCATGTCGCGCGGGGCCTCGTCGGTGCGGACGCGGGCGCGTCACTCCCTGTGCATCCGACGCAGCTCTACGAGTCGCTCGTCGGCCTCGCGCTGCTCGTCGTGCTCTTTCGCGTGCGCGCGCACCAGCGATTCCGCGGGCAAGTGTTCTTCATCGGGACCTTCGGGTACGGCCTGCTGCGCTTCTTGCTCGAGCTCTTGCGCGACGATCCCGAGCGCGGCTCCGTGGCGCTCTCGCTTCCGCGGCATGTGCTGATCCCGCTTTGCCTGGTGCTGTTCGGGATTGGCTACGCCGTGGGGCCCGCGCGGCTCGTGAGCCGCGAGTCGATGCGGCGCGCGACGATCGGATTGGCGTTGATTCCCGGAGCCATCGCCGCGTGGAAGCTTTGGCCCGAAAGCTTCGCGTTGCCGGAGCAAGCGTCGCTCTCGACGTCGCAGCTCATCGGGATCGTGACCGCGCTCGCGGTCGCCGTGACGTACGCCGCACACGATCGCGCCGCGCGCGCGAATCCTGAGGCCGCAATGGCGCTCGGGCCGACGGGCGCTGCGGCGCCATCAGACGTGGGGCCCGACGAGGGCTGACGGC
The DNA here is from genome assembly GCA_005800325.1 of Myxococcales bacterium. Taxonomy (GTDB): domain Bacteria; phylum Myxococcota_A; class Polyangia; order Polyangiales; family Polyangiaceae; genus SYFR01. The sequence goes on from SYFR01000338.1 coordinate 4,032, forward strand.
GTTGGGCTACCTCCCGATCGAATACGACGTGACGAACCGCGCTGCCGCGGTACTCGGCGCCGACAGCCATGCGCTCGCGAAGGTCGAGCGCCTCCGTGAGCTCGGGGCGCGCGTGACGCTGTTCGCGTGCGGCGCGTCGCTCGAGCTCGCGCGGGTTCGACTCGGCGAGCAAGGCGTGGAGCTGCGCTGCGAGACGCCCGACGACGCGGCCCTCGCGGGGTTCGCCGTCGTCTTTGCCTCGCCCGCCGCCGAAGTGGACCTCGTGCGCCTCGGCGCATGGGCGCGAGAGCACGGTCGGCTGTTTTGCGCGCTGGATCGCCCCGAGCACGGGACCTTCATCAACCCGGCGGCCGCCGAGGTCTCGGGAGTGGGCGTCCGCTTCACGACGGCTGGCGTGTGCCCGGGCCTGGCGAGCAAGCTGCGCGACGCGGTCGCAGCGGGGCTCGCCGATCCGCGCCTGGCCCTGCTCATCGTGGACTTGAGCGACCGTCGTGCCGGCCTCGCGCGCGCGTCGTCCGATGACTCCGGCGCGAGCGAACGCACCCAGGGCATGCGCGAGGCGCTGCGCGGATTCGAGGCCGAGATCCGGCTCGCATTTCCCGCAGTTCCAAAGCCGTCCGGCGAGTGCTAGCGTGGCGCCGCTGCGCAGGCCGAGATCGTCTCGCGACGGTCCGGGCGAGCGCCCCCCGGGGGCATCATTGACCCACGGAAATTGACCTCAAGGAGAATGAGTCCATGTTTCGGAATGCACGTCTTGCGGACCTTCGCGCTCTGTTGCTCGTGACCGGCATCGTCGCCGCTGCGTCGCCGGTTGGCGCACAGCAAAAAACACCAACACCCACTCCAACAAAAACCACACCCACTCCAACAAAAACCACACCCA
>SYFR01000339.1 GCA_005800325.1 Myxococcales bacterium
CCCGCCCGCGGCGCCCGCCCGCGGCGCCCGCCCACGGCGCCCGCCGTCCCCGCGTGGTGCCGCTCGTGACGCGCGCCTTCGATTGGGTAGAATGCCGCCATGCGCGCCGTGCCTTCCGCCTTCGCTCGTTGGCTCTCCACCGCCGCCGGGCTCGCCCTGCTCCCTCTGTGGTCCCTTGGCTGCAGCGACCCGAGCGATCCCCCCGCGCCCGAGGCGACGACGTGCAGCGACGCCGCCGTCATCGAGTCGTGCATCGTCGAACAGAAGGCGTGCGCGCGCGCGCCCGGCGGAGCCGACACCTGCTTCGTGTGCGCGGCCGGCGAGTACGCCGACCTCGCCGGGTCATGCCAGCTCATCGCGGGTGCCGCGCTCGGTCACGACTTTCCCGACAACACGACGCCCCCGGCGGCGAGCTTCGCGGCCTGTGCCGCAGCTGGACGCTCGACAACGACGAGGCGCTCTGGGTGAACGCGGTGCAGCTCTCGCAGAGCGAGGCGTCCCACCACTCGAACTGGACCTACGTGCCCGAGGACATGTTCGACGGTCCCGACGGGATCTGGCCGTGCAAAGACCGTGACTACGACCAGCTCTCGGCGGCGCTCGCCGGCGGCGTGCTCTACGCGCAGTCCACGCAGGCGGTGCGCGAGACGCAGAAATTCCCGGAGGGTGCGGCGCTTCGCATCCCCGCGCGCTCGCGCCTCATCAGCGACATCCACACGCTCAACACCTCGAGCGAGACCATCACGGGCCACCTGTCGCTCACGCTCTACGCCATCCCCGAGGCCGACGTCACGGTGAAGCTCGCGCCGTTCCACGTCGACTACCACGGCCTCCAGATCCCGCCGAAGGCGACGAGCCGCTTCTCGGGCGCGTGCGAGCTACAGAGCTCCTTCGAAGCGCAGGGGCAGCCGTTCGAGCTCGACGTGTACTACCTATTGCCGCACACGCACGAGCTCGGCTCGCGCATGTTCGTCGAAGTTTACGGCGGTCCCGACGACAACAAGACCCTCATCGACGTGCGCGGCAACATCGGCGAGCCCCGCGGCCGCTCGTTCGATCCGCCGGTCGAGGTGAGGGGCGCGACCGGCCTGCGGTTCGGCTGCGAGTTCCAGAACCCGCGCGACGAGACCATCGGCTGGGGCTTCGACGATCAGGAGATGTGCGAGGCGCTCGGCTTCGCCAAGTCTCCGGTGATCTTCGAGACGCGGATCGCGACGGCCGAGTCGAGCGGCGCCGAGGGCGACACGCAGCTCTTCACCGGGCCGTGCGACACGCTCGCCGTCGAGTGGGACAACTAGAGGTACACCGCGGTGCAGAATGCGCGGTGAAACGCGGGTGAATCGCCGCCAACACCCCGCTTACCACCGCGGGTCGAGCGGCCCGGCCCTGCGCCACGCGACGCCGAGCAGCCAGCTCTTCGGCTGCGCGCCGATCGCTGAGCCATCTTGGGATTGGCATTCAGCGGCATGACTTGAACGAAGCACTACCCGCGCACGAGCGAGAGGGCGGCCTCGAGAACGTCCGCGTCTTGCACGAGCACGAGGTTGGCGGCGTCCCCGAGCGGGATGAACGTGTCCTCCGCGGCGAGGCGAACCAAGGGGCCGCGATATCCGCCCTCGACGAGCGCCGTGAACAGGGCCTCGGACACGCCTCCCGAGCGCCGCGTCTCGTCGACGACGAGCACCGCCCCGACCTCGCTCGCCTGCCGCGCGAGCTCCTTTGTGGGCAGCGGCGCGAGCCAGCGCAGATCGAAGACGCGCGCGTCGATGCCGTGCTCCTCACGCAGCTTCTTCTGTGCGCGGAGGCACATGTTCACGCCGTTCGCGTAGCTCACGAGCAAGAGCTCGCGACCGTCGCCGTAGGCGCGGCCCTCGCCGATCGCGACGAAGGATCCCGTCGGCGCGTAGGCGGACGCGAGCAGCCCGTCGCCCTTCTCGTGGAGATCGCGCTCGCCGTAGAGGGCGATCGGCTCGAGGAATACGCACACCGAGCCGCACGTCTTGGCCGCGGCCACACAGGTACGCAGCATCGCGGCGGCGTCGTCTCCGCGCGACGGCGAGGCGATGACGATGCCGGGGATGTCGCGCAGCACGGCGACCGAGTTGTCGTTGTGAAAATGCCCGCCGAAGCCCTTCTGGTAGGCGTAGCCGGCGATGCGCACGACCATCGGATTCTTGAACTGGCCATTCGAGAAGAACTGCAGACTGGCCGCCTCGCCGCGCAGCTGATCTTCGGCATTGTGCAGGTAGGCGAGGTACTGGATCTCGGGAATTGGCAAGAGGCCGAGCTGGCCAAAGCCGAGCGCGAGCCCCAAGATGGTCTGTTCGTCGAGCAGCGTGTCGAACACGCGCCCGCGCCCGCTCATGCGCTGCAGGTCACGTGTCACGCCGTAGACGCCGCCCTTCTTCGCGACGTCTTCGCCAAAGAGAAAGAGCTCCGGGTATTTCACGAACAGGTCGCCGAGGGCCGCGTTGATGTGGCCCTGGAGCGGCAGGGGGCGCTGCGCCTCCGGGAGCTTTCCGGCCCAGTAGCGAGAGCGGGCCTCCTCGGACGGTATGCACAGCGCTTCGGCGGCGATCACCTCGTCGTCGCGCGGTGCGAGCGGGGCGATCACGTCCTTCGCGGTGCGCAGCACGGGACGGCGCATCGCCTCCTCTGCGAGCGACGCGATCCGCGCCTCGGTCTCGTCGTAGGCGCCGAGGAGCTCGTCTGCCGTGGCCGCTCCCAAAGAGACGAGCAGCTCGGCGCCGACGAGCAGCGGATCGAGCGCCTCGGTCGCGTCGATCTCGTCGAGCGTGCGATACCCGGTCTCGACGTCGCTGCCCGCGTGCCCGAAGAGGCGCACCATCCCGAGGTGCAAGAACGCCGGCTTCCGCTCGCGCCTCACGTAGCTCACGGCATCGACCGCGGCGTCGTACGCCCGCGCGAGATCGAGCCCGCTCGCGGCGACGTAGTGGAGTTCGGGGCGCCGCTTCATCGCCGCGCGCACCCACCCTCGCGGCGTCGGCACGCTGATGCCGAGGCCGTTGTCTTCGCACACGAACAAGACGGGCACGCTCTGCCCTTGGAACGCGGCCCACGACGCCGCGTTGAGCGCGCCCTGCGCCGTCGAGTGGTTGAGCGACGCGTCGCCGAAGCTCGCCACGACCACGGCATCGCTCGGGACCTCGAGCTCGACGCCGACGCGCTTGGCCCGGCCGAGCCCGAACGCCATGCCGACAGCCTTCGGCAGGTGCGAGGCGATGGTCGAGGTCTGCGGTGGGATCGCGAGCGCGCGACTGCCGAGCACCTTGTGGCGGCCTCCGGCGATGGGCTCGTCCGAGCTCGCCACGACCCCGAGCAACACGTCGAGCGCGGCATTCGTCTTCTTCGCCTGGCGCGCCCGCTCGAGAAAAAACGCGCAGGAGCGATAGTGCAAGAACGCGGGGTCGGTCACGCGCAGCGCCGCGGCGACGGCGGCGTTGCCCTCGTGGCCCGACGAGCCGATCGTGTAGAAAGAGCGGCCGGTCTTCTTGAGCGTGCGCGCCCGGAGATCGAGGTGCCGGCTCTCGAGCTGCGTGCGGTAGAGCGCGAGCGCCTCGCCGCAGGTCAAGAGGCCGTCGCCGCGCAACGTCTCGGCGGCGCCGCGGAGCGTGACAGTGGCGTAGCGTTCGCCGATGGCTCGCACGCCGGCCCGCAGCGCCGCCTCGACGAACGGCACGCGATCGACCATGGTGGCGTCGGCACGTCTGGGCTTCATGCGCGCGGCGCACTATATCGACAGCCCACCGACCGGCAAGCGTCGCGCGGAAAGTTGTCGGCATGCGGCGCACGCCGCGAACGAGAGGACACCCCATGGCTAGCGTTTCGGTACTCAAGGCGCTCGGGATCGCAGGGCTCACGTCGGGCGCGTCGTCGGGCGAGTGGCTCGCGACAGCGGGCGAGGCCACGGTCTCGCTCAACCCGGCGACCGCGGAGGCGCTCGGCACCGTGCTCGCGCCGCGCATGCCCGACTGCGACCGCGTGCTCACGAACGCGCTCGATACCTTCGCGACGTGGCGCATGCGGCCGGCTCCGCTGCGCGGGGAGCTCGTGCGCCAGCTCGGCAATCGCCTGCGCGAAAAGAAGGCCGAGCTCGGGGAGCTCATCTCGCTCGAGGCCGGCAAGATCCGCAGCGAGGGCCTCGGCGAAGTGCAAGAGATGATCGACATC
>SYFR01000340.1 GCA_005800325.1 Myxococcales bacterium
ATCTCGAGCCCCTCGCTCGTGCCGTCATTCAAATGCACGTGCGTCGAGCGCGCCTTGCCGGCGAGCGTCGCGAGGTCGACACAGAAGCCGTGGTTCTGCGTCGTGATCTCGATGCGTCCGGTCGTGAGATCTTTGACCGGCTGGTTCACGCCGCGGTGGCCGAACTTCAGCTTGTAGGTCTTGGCGCCCGCGGCGAGCGCGATCAGCTGATGCCCGAGGCAGATCCCGAACATCGGGGCCCGGCCGAGCAGCGCGCGAAGCGTGTCGATGGCGTAGGTCACCGCCGCCGGATCGCCGGGGCCATTCGAGACGAAGATGCCGTCGGGCCGGAGCGCGAGGATCTCGCCCGCGGACGTCGTCGCCGGCACGGCGGTCACGCGGCACCCGACGTCGACGAGCGAGCGCAGGATGTTTCGCTTCACGCCGAGATCGAGGACGACGACGTGTCGGGTCGGAAGAGGCCGCGGCGCCGTCGCGATCGCCACCGTGGCGCCGGGGGCCGCGAGCGCCCGCCAGTCGCCGCTCGACTCGTCGAACGCGTACGGCTCGCGCGGCGTGACGCGGCGCACGAGATCGAGGCCCTCCATCGCGGGCGCCGAGCGCGCATGGTCCACGAGCTCGTCCGGCGTGACGGTCCCGATCGCCGCGTTTTGCGCGCCGGTCGCGCGCAGGTGGCGCGTGAGCTCGCGCGTGTCGACCTCGCCGATCCCGACGACGCCGGTCCGCGCCAGGTGAGCTCCCAACGTCTCCTCGGCGCGCCAGCTCGACGACAGCGTGCTCGCGTCGCGGACGATGAAGCCGGCGACCTTCGGGCGCGCGTCGCGGCTCTCGGGATCGAGCGCGTTCGTGCCCGTGTTGCCGACCTGAGGGGCCGTCATCGCGACGAGCTGTCCGGTGTACGACGGATCGGTCAGCACCTCTTGGTAACCAGTCATGCCGGTCGTGAAGACCGCCTCGCCGACGGCGAGACCTGGAGCTCCGAACGCGACGCCGCCGTAGCGCGTGCCGTCCGCGAGGCAGAGCCAGGCGCGCTCGCCGATCATCGCGAGGCCTTCGATGCCGGCGCGAGCGGTGGCGGCGCCGCGAACGCGATGCGCCCGCGGAGCACGGTCAGCTCGACCCGTCCGGTGTAGCTTCTTCCCAAGAATGGCGTGTTGTGGCTCTTGCTCGCGAGGCTCTCGCGCGTGACCGTGTGCTCGCACGCGGGGTCGATGACGACGAAATCGGCGCGGGCACCGACCCTTAACGTTGGCGGCTCGATGCCGACGACGCGCGCCGGCGCCCGGGTCAGCGCATCGACGAAGCGCTCGAGCGACAGCGCCTCGGTCCGCACGAGGTCGAGCACGACCGGCACGACGAGCTCGAGGCCGACGAGCCCAGGCGAAGCCTCCTGGAACTCGCAGTCTTTCTCGAGCGACGAGTGCGGCGCGTGATCGGTGGCGATGGCGTCGATGGTCCCGTCGGCGAGGCCAGCGCGGCAGGCTTCGACGTCGCTCGACTCGCGCAGCGGCGGGTTCACTTTGCAGAAGGTGCGGTACCCGACGACGGCCTCGTCGGTGAGCATGAGGTGGTGCGGCGTGACCTCGGCGCTGACCGGCAGGCCGCGGGATTTTGCCTCGCGGACGAGCGCGACCGCGCCAGCCGTCGAGACGTGAGCGACGTGGTATTTCGCGCCGACGCCCGCGGCGAGGATGAGGTCGCGGGCCACGATGATGTCCTCGGCCTCGCGGGGCCAGCCCCGCAGCCCGAGCTTCGTCGCGATGAGCCCCTCGTGCATCTGCGCCCCGTTCGTGAGGGCGTGATCCTCGCAGTGCTGGATGACCGGGAGGTCGAAGGTCTTGGCGTACTCGAGCGCGCGGCGCATGACGGCGCTCGAGGTTACGCAGTGGCCGTCGTCGCTGACGCCGACCGCGCCCGCCTCGCGCAGATCGGCCATCTCGCTGAGCTCTTCGCCGCGCAGGCCCTTCGTGATGGCGCCGATCGGGTGCAGCTCCGGCCCGCCGACCTCGCGGGCACGCGCAACCATCATCTCGGTGATGGCGCGCGTGTCGTTGACCGGCTTCGTGTTGGGCATCGCGCACACGTGACCGAAGCCGCCTGCCGCGGCCGCGCGCAGCCCCGAGCGGATGTCTTCCTTGTACTCTTGCCCTGGCTCGCGGAAATGAGCGTGCAGATCGACGAAGGCAGGCAGCACCCAGAGCCCGGCGCCGTCGATGACGAGCGCCCGCTCCGAGCTCTGCTGCTCGGCGCTCGCGGCGCCTGGGCCGAGCCGCACGATGCGCCCGTCCTCGACGACGATATCCACGACAGCGTCGAGCGACGCCGACGGATCGACGGCCCGGACGCCACGGATGACGACGACCTCCGGGTTTTTCGGCGCGCGGGCGAGATCGAGCATGGCGACAGGGGTTCCGGCCCGACGCCTGGTAGCACCTCGCACGCCGCAATGCGAGGACGAGCGTCGCTGAAGCGCACGGTCGCTGAAGTGCGAGCGTCGCTGCCTCGATTCTCGTGCGGCGAGGGAGTAGGGTGGGCTCGGCAGATCGGCGAGGCGGGTCCGTGCGAGCGGCGCGAGCGGCCAGAAGGACGGCGATGAGCGGAGCGAAGGACAGGCCCAGCGAAGCGCAGGCGAGCCCCGAGGGGCAAGAGGAGCTCGTGGCGGAGGCCGCGGCGCGCGGACGTGATGCGGATCCGGCCGAGATCGCCGACGCCGATCGCCGGCTCGAACAGCTGCTCGGGCAGATCGATGTCGCGGAAGTGAGCAACGCTCCTGCCGAGGCGCCGTTGCCCAACGTAGGCGGTGCGCTCGCCGGCGTCGCGATGCGCACGGCGATTCCGCTCGCGGTGACGGGGCGCACCGTGCGTCTCTTCGTGCGCGGAGTCGAAGGCGACGTCGAGGGCGAGCTCGCCCTCGGCGTGAGCCCCGAGCTCGTGCGACAAGCCGCGGCGAATCGAGACGCCGTCCTGCTCGAGTGCGCGCCGACCGCAGCGCCGCTCGTCATCGGCGTTCTGCAGACCCGCTTCCCTGACGAGCTCGTCCTCCGCGCCGGCAAGGTGCGCATCGAGGGAGACGAGGAGCTCTTGCTGCGGTCGGGCCGCGGGGCGATGCGTCTTCGGGCCGATGGCGACATCGAGCTCGTGGGCAGTCGCATCTCGGCGATGTCGCGCGGGCTGTTTCGCATCGTGGGCCGCATGCTCCGGCTGAACTGAGCCCTCGTCGCGACACTGCCCGTACTTGCTATCCCCCCGCGGGGGACTTTTGCTAACCTGCGCGCGTCGCAACGGATCTGCGCTCGGGGCGGCCCCGGGCGCGCTCGGCAGGCCAGCTTGGAAGAGCCCACTCCTCACCCCGGACCGATCAAGAAGCGTACGGTCATCAATGACCGCTACGAAGTCCGCCAGAGCCTCGGCAAGGGCGGCATGGGCGAGGTGTTCCTCGCGTTCGACGCATCGACACAGCAGCTCGTGGCGCTGAAGGTCGTGCGCGATGAGTCCCGCTTGCCCGGTGACGACGAGGCGCTCAGGCAAGAGGCGCTCTTGGCGCGCACGGTCGGGCACCCGAACGTGTGCCGCGTCCACGATCTCGCGCCGAGCCCGTGGGGCCCCTTGCTCGTCATGGAGCACATCGCGGGGCAGACGCTGCACACGCACATCCGTCGCAAGAAGACGACGGGCGGCTACGACGCCGACGAGTTCCGGCGCGTCGCGGCCGAGGTGTGCGGGGGCCTCGCGGCGATTCACGCGGCGGGGCTCGTGCACGGCGATCTCAAGCCCGGCAACGTGATGGTCACCGACGAGCGCGCCATCATCCTCGACTTCGGGTTCGCGCAAGAGCGCGCACGCGCGGCGGGTCGTCGCCCCGACGCGCCCCCGGACGGCGGCACGCCGAACTACATGTCGCCCGAGCGCATTCGCAGCGGCGGCGCGAGCGAGCAAGACGATCTCTACGCGCTCGCCCTGACGCTTTGGGAGATGTGGACGTGCCGCGTGCCCGAGCCCGGCTACAAGCCGCGCGCCAAGCCGATGCGGCAGCAGATCATGTTCGACGTGCCCGCGAGGCTCTCGCTCGACGAGGTCAAGCAGATCTTCAATGGTCTGAGCTCCGATCCAGAGCTGCGGCCGCCGGCTCGCTACATGCGGTTCTTCAATCCCGCGCAGCTGACGACGACGCCGCTGCAGGTGCCGCGTCCGCGCCTCGACGCGGGCCCGCCCATCGGGCGCGCGCAGATGCAGAGCTTTCAGCCGAACGTCCAGGGGCTGCTCGTCACCTACGCGAGCAACACGCCGGAGATCGTCGGCGAGCTGTTGCCGCTCGATCGGCCCGAGCTCACCCTCGGTCGGCACGCGACCCAGGATCTGTGCACGCCCGAGGCCACCGTGTCGGGGCAGCACTGCAAGCTCGTCTGGCACAGCGGCTCGTGGTCGATCGAGGATCTCGGCAGCACCAACGGCAGCTACGCCGAGCACGATTTCGAGCGAAAAAAGCAGCTGACGCTGATTCACGGCGGCGAGGCCCAGATCGGCGAGGCCCGCGTCAAGCTCGTGAACTTTCAGCCGGGCACGAAGCATCACCAGCGCGCGCGCGAGTTCCTGAAGAAACGCGACGGCCTCACGGGGCTGCTCGTGCGCGAGAACCTCATGCGCGCGGTGACGAACGAGTGCGAGTTCGCCGAGTGGTACGAGGTGCCGATGCAGGTGGCGCGCTACGAGCTGCGCGGCCCGAACCGTCAGTCGAGCGAGCGACCGACCATCCTCGAGATGCTCGCGCTGCGGCGCGCGGCGGGGCGCGTCATCGAACTCACCGAGATGCTCACGACGGCGCTGTTGCCGGTGGTCGCCGGGCGCACCGGTCCCCTCCGGTTCGTCGCGTCGATGGTCGGGCCGTCGCTCGAAGAGGCGCGGCATATCGTCGAGCAGGTCGTCGGGCAGGTGCGCGGCATCTTCCCCGACAACGTCGAGTTCGTCGCCACCCTCATCAAGTGGGAGCCGGGCCGCAGCGCCAAGAGCCTCGTCGAGTGACGCAAGAGGCAAGGACGCGCGTGGCCCCCGGTCTCTCCTCGATCCCCCCGTCGCCGCCATCGCCGTACCGACAGCTCGGTTCGGGGGGGCAGCAGCCGGTGCGCGTGCAGATGATCCTCGGGCTGCTCGTCGGGCTCGTGCTCGTCGCCGTGCCTCTCTATTTGTGGCGGCGTCCCGAGCGGGCGGCACCGACCGGCGGCCTGGCCGCGGACGCAAACGGTGCACCGCAGGCGAGCGCGAGCCCGAGCGCCGGCGGCGTCCCCTACGTGCCGCTCGTCGCGGGCGGGCCGTCGTCGCACAAGGTCAAGCTCGAGCCGCCGAAGACCGTGCGCTGCTCCGATCCCGGCCCCGCTAAGACGCCGCCCGAGCGCTGCGATCACATCACCTATTTCGAGGACGCGCTCTCTCGCGCGCTGACGGAGAACGCCCTCTGCGCGCCCGCGACCAAGACCGGCGCGACGGTGAGCTTCGTCATGGATCTCGACTTTCGGAAGAAGGAGCTGAAGCTCTTCCGCGGGAAATCGAGCACGCTGCCCGCCGCGCAGACGAAAGAGCTCTTCGCCTGCATCCAGAAGGCGCTGCCGACGCCGGACTGGGAATCGATCCCCCACCAGCACGCTCGTTACGTCGTGAACGTCACCGCGATGTACCCGCCGAGCGAGACGTTCTGACGTTCCCGCTCGCACCCACCACCGCTCGCACGCACCACCGCTCGCACGCACCACCGCTCGCAACCACCACCGAAGAGGAACCCCATGCGCCTACTGATCGCCGACAAGCTCGATGAGAGGCCTCTCAAGGCGCTCGGTGTCCTCGGCCTCGAGGTTCTGTGCCGTCCGGAGCTCAACGCCGAAGAGCTGGCGAACGCGCTCACCGACGTGAACATCCTCGTCGTGCGCTCGACCAAGGTGACGAAGGCGGCGATCGAGGCGGCGCCCGCCCTCAACCTCATCATTCGCGCGGGAGCTGGCGTGAACACGATCGACGTCGACGCGGCGAGCGAGCGCGGCGTGTACGTCTCGAACTGCCCCGGGCGCAACGCATCGGCGGTGGCGGAGCTCGTGATGGGCCTCGTGCTCGCGCTCGACCGGCGCATCGTCGACGCAACGGTCGGACTGCGCGCCGGACGCTGGGAAAAGGGGGCGCTGCAGGACGCGCCTGGACTGCGAGGCCGTCGGCTCGGCGTGGCAGGGCTCGGCTCGATCGGCAAGCTCGTGCTCGAGCACGGCGCGAGCTTCGGGATGGAGGCTTCCGCGTGGTCGCGGTCCTTCTCGCCAGCGCGCGCGCGCGAGCTCGGCGTCGGACATGCCGCGAGTCTGGTCAAGCTTGCGGCAGCGAGCGACGTCCTCAGCGTTCACCTGCCGTTCTCGCCGCAGACGGCGGGGATCATCGACGAGCGCGTCCTCAACGCGCTTCCGGACGGCGCGATCTTCATCAACACGGCGCGCGCCGAGGTCGTCGACTACCCGGCCCTCGAGCGCGCCATCAAGGCCAAGGGACTGCGCGTCGGGCTCGACGTCTTTCCGAGCGAGCCGAAGGGTTCGAGCGGCTCGTTCCAGCCAGCGATCCTCGAGAGCGGACGCGTGTACGGCACTCCGCACATCGGCGCGTCGACCGACCAGGCGCAACGCGCGATCGTCGAGGAAGTCTGCCGGATCGTGCGTTCTTTCCTCACCGAGGAAGACGTCCCGAACGTCGTCAACGTCTGCAAGCAGACCCCGGCGCGCTTCTGCCTCGTGCTGCGTGCGCGCGACCGAGTCGGCGTCCTCGCCAACGTATCGAGCGTCATCAAGCGGCACGGGCTGAACATCGAAGAGGTCACGAACACGATCTTCCAGGGCGCCGTGGCGGCGTGCACGAAGCTGCGCCTCTCGGGCCGGCCGAGCGAGACGTGCCTCGCGGAGATCCGCGCCTTCGAAGAGGTGATGCACGTAGACGTGATCCCGCTGCCGAACCTCGCGTGATGCAGGGCGTGCGCCCCTCGTTCGCGTGGCCGTGGGCGCTCGGGCTCGTCGCCTCGACGGTCGTCGGGGCGGCTCGGTCCTCGGAGGCGGGGCGCTCGGCCGCGGGTGCCTCGGAGGCGGGGCTCGCGGAGGCGGGGCAAGCGCGGGCTGGTCTGCGGCTCTTCGCCGTCGACGGCGCGGGGCTCGCGTTACCTGCAGAGCGCGTACGCGCGAGCCTCGGCCACGTGGCGTCCGCTGGTGCGAGCGGGGCTTGCCATGACGACGCGACCTCGCTTCGCTTCGTGCTCGTAGGCACACTACCGCTGCCGGCGTTCGTGTCCGTCGCGTCGCGCTCGGCGGACGGCGCGGTGCTCGCCGTCTTGCGACGCGTCGCGCTCGCGTCGCATGCGTGTCCTGCCGATATTGTGGGCAACACGTGCGGCGCAACGCCGGCGATCCGCGCGGTCGTCGACGCGCTCGATGCGGAGCACCCGGCGGCGCGAGGACACACGCTCGTGGCTGCGCTCGGCGGCGCGCTCGTCGTGCATGTCGACGAGGGAGTGCGCGTCGGGGAGGTGCGCGTCGGCGAGGTGCGCGTCGCGGGCCCGAGGCGCACGCCGCTCGGACCGATCGAGCGCCTGCGGGCGCGGCTGCGCTTCGTCCTCGTGCGAGCGGCGGCGGGTGAGGCACCTCCGCTTGGTCGTGACGAGTCCGCGGCAGCGCCGATCGTGCGGGCGGCCGTGGCTCGCGCCAACTCCTTGTGGGGCGCGTGCGGGCTGAGCTTCGGACCGGCGGCCGAGGTCGAGTCCGTCGTCGTCGATCCGCCGCCTTCGCACCTCGTCGCGATTGGCTGCGAGCACGGCCTGCCCGCCACCGGAGGCACGCTCGCGCTCACGGTGAACGGCACGGCGGTCGAGGTGCGGGTGGATCCTGGGATGACGCCAGGTGCCGCGGCGAGACGGCTCGCGCGGGCCGTCGAAGCTCGCGGGTTTCGCGTCGCGCTGCGGGACAACCCTCGGATCTCCGCTGGCTTCGATGGGGTCACGGATCTCTCGGTGCGCACCAACACCGGCGAGCTTGCGACGCTCGCCCCGCCGCCTTCCGGGAGCGTGAGCCGTGACGCGACGCTCGGCGCATGCATCGGTGCGGTCGAGCTCGAGGACGGGCTCCAACACTTCGGCGACGCCGACGCCTTGACGGGTACGCTCGAAGAGCGCGCGCTCCTCACCGCGCTCGACGATCTCGACCCAAGGACGATCGACGTCGTCGTCGTTCCCGGCTTCGCGCGCGGAGGACGCATCGGGGAGTCGTTCATCGTGTCCGATGGCGGCGCGGCGAGGAACGTCGTCCTGCTCGATCGCATGGGCGTCTACTCGAGTCGCGCATCGTCGACGCTCGCCCACGAGCTCGGTCACGTGCTGCTCGACGATCCGGGACACGCCGACGATTACGCTGGCGACACTCCCACACGCCTGATGGACGCCGACGCATCGGATGCGACGGCGTTCGGTCCGCGGCGACTCGTCATCGACGAGTGCGTTCGCGCGCTGCGGGCGAGCGGCCCTCGCGCGAAGAGCCCGCTGCTCTCGCCTTGGCCGCTCGAGGAGCGTTGGCCGCACGAGTAGCGGGCGTCGCACGAGTAGCGGGCGTCGCACGAGTCGTCGGCGCCGCACGAGTCGCCGGCGCCACCGCGGGGATCGCCGCCTCGTCGCCGACGGAGGGCAGGCGGACCCGCTCGCGCAGGCAGCTCCCGGTCGCGCTCTCCGAGCAGGCGGCGACCTCTTCGGGGGTGCCCGCGACGACGACGCGCCCGCCGCGCTCGCCACCGCCCGGCCCGAGATCGATCACCCAGTCCGCGCACGCGACGACGTCGATGTTGTGTTCGATCAAGATTACGGTATTTCCCGCGTCGCGCAGCTCGACGAGGGCCACCATGAGCATCTCCACGTCCGTGAAATGAAGGCCGGTCGTGGGCTCGTCGAGGACGTAGAGCGTGCGGCCCGTGGCCCGCTTGGCGAGCTCGCGGAGACCGCGCGACGACTGCCGACGCTCTACGTCCTCGACGAGCCCACGACCGGCCTTCAT
>SYFR01000341.1 GCA_005800325.1 Myxococcales bacterium
GTGTCGAACGCGAGCGACGATTTCCCGGAGCCGCTCGGCCCCGTGAAAACCACCAAGCGACCGCGCGGCAGCCGAAGGCTTATGCCCTTGAGGTTGTGTTGCCGCGCGCCGACGATCGTCAGCTCGTCCATCCCCGAAGCGGAAACCTTACCACGGCGAGCGGCGCGCCGAGCTGTCGATTGCCTCGCGCGCGGTGCCGCACCATGATTCGCCGGTGCGCACGAGCCGAGCACCGCTCGTCTTTGCGGCGGGCGTGGCGCTCGTCGTCCCGGCGCTCTTCCTCTGGCCGCGGCTCACTGCGCTTCCGCGAGCTCGCGCCGGCGTGCCCCTCGCGGGAGCGACCGCGTCGGTGTCGGCTGCGGCCAGCGTCGATGATGCCCCTCCTCGCGTTGCGGCGCTGAGCGGGCAAGCCGCGCGCGTCGATGGCGCAAGTGGCGAAGCGTCCGCGACCGACGGGCCGAGCCTCGACCCCGGCGCCGTCACGTCCGACGTCCGCTGTCCCGGCGACATGATCTCCGTCGAGGGCACGTATTGCCCCGCGGTCGCGCATCGCTGCGCCGAGTTCGTCGGCGATCGTGGCGAGGAGCGGGAGGGCCAGCGCTGGCGGCACGAGGAGCGGCGGTGCCGGCGCTTCCAGAACGAGCGCATCTGCGAAGGGCGGCCGGCGCGGCTTCGGTACTGCATCGACCGCTTCGAATATCCCAATCGCGAGGGCGCGATGCCCGCGACGATGGTGGGCTACGACGAGGCGCGCGAGGCGTGCGGCGTGGAGGGCAAGAGGCTCTGCGAAGCCGAAGAGTGGGCGTTCGCGTGCGAGGGCGCGAGGACCGCGCCGTACCCGACCGGCCTCGAACGCGACGCCTCTGCGTGCAACATCGACCGCCCGCGAAGACCGCAGCGCCTCGTCGACGCCCACGATCGCGAGGCGCAGGCACGCCAGGCGGTGCTCCTCGATCAGCGCGTTCCGTCCGGCTCGAGCCCGCGGTGCACGAGCCCGTTCGGCGGCGCCGACATGACCGGCAACGTCGCGGAGTGGGTCCACTACCGACGCGGGCGCAAGGGCACCGTGCCCAGCGACGCGGCGCTCGCGGGCGGCGACTGGGAGCGAACGCCAGCCTTGTGCCGGTCGCTCGACGCGAGCCATGACCGTACTCACCGCGCGCACGTCAGCGGGTTTCGCTGCTGCGCCGACGTGACGACGGGCGCTGCGGCACGCGTCCTCATGCCGGCTGGTGCGCGCCTCGAGAAGCGCCGCGCCATTGTTCCCTGAGACGCTTCCAATGCTGGCGACCTTGAGCTAGCTTGCGCGTGGTGCTGGAGCCGGAGTCAACCTTTTGCCGTGTTGCATCGAGCCCGTTAGCGGGGCGTGCGCATCGCGGCGAGGTGACGCGGACAACTCGGGCCCATAGCTCAAGAGGTCAGAGCCCCCGGCTCATAACCGGGTTGTTCCAGGTTCGAACCCTGGTGGGCCCACGACGACTTCGCGCGACCCGCTCGATGTCGGCGGGCGAGAGCGTGAAGCGCGCGGCACTGGGTGGCGCGCAGAAGTTCTGGCGAGGCGGGGTAAACGATTTCGCGCTGCGGCCTCTTTTCGGCGGGCGGTGCGCAAGCGGTAGAGGAGACCGCCCGAGTGGGTATTGAGGCACAGATCGAGGGTTTGGAGCAGCTGGTGGCGGTCGATGCGCAGCTCAAGGTGCTCCGCGACGAGCTCGCAAAAGAACGCAACGAGATCGAGGCGATCGCCACCGAAAAACAGCGCCTCGAGGGCCAGCTCGCGATTGACCGCGCGAGCCTCATCGAGATGGACAAGACGCGCGGGGAGCTGACGCAAGACCACCGGCACCTCGGCCAGCAGCTCGACCGCTCGCGCGAGCGGCTCTCTCGCGCGCGGACGGAGCGTGAGTCCCAGGCGGCGGAGCGCGAGCTCGACGAGCTCCGCAAGCTGCACCGCGATCGCGAGATCGAGGTCAGCAAGCTCGTGACGCTCTGCGACGAGGCCCGCAACACGATCCTCAACCACGAGACGCGGATCGCGGAGCTCGCGACCCGGCTCGACACCTCGTCGCCCGACGCGCAGGGCCGCATGGCCTCGCTCGAAGCGGACATCGCCGAGAAGATGGCGGGTCGGCGGCAGATTGGCGCCAAGGTCGGGGGGCTGACCGTGCGTCGCTACGACTCGATGCACGCGCGCGGTAAGGTTCCGGTGGCGCGCACGACCGAGGGGACGTGCCTCGGCTGCTACGTGCAGCTGCCGCCCATGCTGTTTCACAGCCTCCTGTCGCGGACCCAGCTCGGGGAGTGCCCGACGTGCCACCGCATCCTCTACTATTCGCCGCCCGCGGCGGCCGCGACTCCCGATGCCGAGCCGCTCGATGCGTCGTCGACGGACGCGTAGCGTGACCTTGCGACGCGCGCCACGGCGGTTCTCTTTCCTGTGTTTCTGAGGCCTCGTGAAAGCCTGCCCCAAGTGCCAGCGCCTGTTCCCGCTCGATGCGGGCTTCTGCCCGGTCGATGGCGCAGCGCTGCAGCTCGCGGACGATGTCGCGGTCGCGAACGATCCCGAGGATTCGAACATCGGCACGCTGCTCTGCGGGGGGCGCTATCACGTTCGGCGGA
Organism: Myxococcales bacterium; assembly: GCA_005800325.1. GTDB lineage: Bacteria > Myxococcota_A > Polyangia > Polyangiales > Polyangiaceae > SYFR01. The sequence goes on from SYFR01000341.1 coordinate 2,617, forward strand.
AGGTCGCCGACGGTGGCATGGGCCGCGTGTATCAGGCGCTCGACAAGACCGCGCAACGCAGCGTCGCGATCAAGGTGCTGCACCCCGAGATCGCGGGGGACGAGGTCGCGGTCGAGCGGTTCAAGCGCGAGTGGCAGCTCAGCGCGCGGCTGTCGCACGCACACATCGTGGAGGTCCTCGATTTCCAAGAGACCGACGACGACAGCTTCGCGCTCGTCATGGAGTACCTCGAGGGCGAGGAGCTTCGCACGCTCCTGCAGCGAGACCGTGTGGTTCGCACCGAGCGGATGGTGCGGATCCTCGCGCAGCTCGCCATCGGCCTCGAGCAGCCGCACTCGCTCAAGCTCGTTCACCGGGACATCAAGCCGGACAATATCTTCTTGTGCGGAACCGCCGATGGCGTCGACGTCAAGCTCCTCGATTTCGGTAGCGTGCGCGACAACCGCGAGGGGGCGAAGAAGCTCACGATGCTCGGCACCACGATCGGGTCGCCGTATTACATGTCGCCCGAGCAGGCCCAGGGGCTCCCCGACCTCGATCACCGCGCGGACGTGTGGTCGATCGCCGCGATCGCCTACGAGGCCCTCAGCGCGGAGCTGCCGTTCGGCGGCACGACGGGGCCGCAGATCCTGCTCGCCATCCTGAGCCGCGAGCCGCAGCCGCCGAGCTTGTTCACCAACTCGGACTCGTTCCGCGGCGACCGTTTACCGCCGGCGTTCGACGACGCCATTTCCGATGCGCTGACGAAAGATCCCTCGATTCGCATCGGCACCGTGGGAATGCTCGCCGATCGCGTGGGCGCGGCGTTCGGGCTCACCGGCACGCACAAGGACTGGGCCTACATGCCGGAGAAGAAGCTGCGCGCGTTGATGCGGCCGGCGCTCGACGCGGCGCGTGGCCCAGCCCGCAGCTCCACCGTCGGCGATCCGGCGGCGCTTGCTGGCGCATCAGGAGCGGCGGCCTACGCCGGTGCCGCGGCCCACGCTGCGGGCTCGGCCGCGGGGGCAGGCGGCTCGAGCGCTGGGTGGACAGGCGGCTCGAGCCACGATCAGTTCCACGACGACGACTTCGTGATGGGCGTGCCCGAAAAGTCGAGCAGCGCGCGCCTCTATCTGATCCTCGGCGGTGTCGGAGTCGTGCTGGCCGCCGTCGCCGCGAAATTTCTGCTTTGAGCCCGTTCACGGCGCGCGATAATTCCCGCCGCACGTGACCTCAACGTCGCTCGCGCGCCGCGCACATGCGGCCTCGAACCCCCCGAAGGAGCCACCGATGACGCGCCACCCCACGCTTCGCCTGCTTCGTGTTCTCGCCGTCGCCGCCGCCGTGCTTGCACCGGCCGCGACGTCATCCGCCGAGCCGGCGAGCGACTCCGCCGTGCCGCTCGTGACGCTGGACCGCGACGGCTTTCGCATCGACGTCACGGCCGCGACCGCGAGCGTCGGCAAGGTGGGCACGGCGAGCGTGAAGGTCACCGCCAAGGACGGGTTCAAGGTCAACGCGGAGTACCCGCACAAACTCTCCTTCGATGTCGGGCCCGTCGGCCTGCGGCTCGAGAAGACGTCGTTCCGAAAAGAGGACGCCGCCGCCGACGGCACCAAGAGCCTCACGTTCAGCGTCAAGGCCACGGCGGACGCGCCCGGCAAGCACATGGTCGATGCGACCCTCAAGACCAGCGTGTGCAACGCGCAGAGCTGCATCTTGAAGACCGAGCGGTTTCAGATCGCGTTCGCGGCGAAATAGCTCCGCGGTCCGAAATACGCCGACCAAGTCGCTCGCCCGGCGCTGCCGCGAGGGGGAGCCGCGTGACCGCGGGCGTCGACGTCCTCACCTTGCGCGCAGACAAAGCGGCTATGCCCCGAATCCACCGGAGCGATGGGTATCTCGACGCCCCCGAATTGGCGAGGGCATCGAAATACCCCCGATTTCGGGTGATATCGACTCGGCCGATCGCGTTACCTGGGCCTCGATTCTAATGAATCGAGGCACTATGCTCCCGCCCGTGATTTCGGATGACGACGGGGGTCCGGACTCTACGGGTCAAGCGGGGCGGACTCCGCCGGCGGGGGCCGATGCGCGTCGCGAGGTAGCAGCCAAGCACCTCGCGCGCATCGCCGGCGACGCCCAGCGCGCCTACCGGGAGAACCGCCGCGTCTTGTCGTTCGGCGAGTACCTCGAGCTGTTCGCCTCGCACCCGGTCCGCCATGGCCGCGCCGCGCCGCACTACGTGCGCGACATGTTCCTTCACTACGGGACCGTCGACGTCGCGCGGCCATGGGGCGCAGAGCGCCGATTTCGCCTGTTCGATCGGCCATGGGCCACGCCTGGCGCCGCCGGGGCCGAGTCGTCCCTCGTCGGCAACGAAGAGCTGCAAGCCGCCGTCTATCGCTCGCTCTGCAACTTCGCGCGCGAGGGCCGCGCCAGCCGCCTCGTGTTGATGCACGGACCGAACGGCTCCGCGAAGAGCACCGCAGCGGCGTGCGTGCTCGACGCGCTCGAGGACTACAGCCAATCCGAGGAGGGCGCGCTCTATCGCTTCCACTGGATTTTCCCGACGCGAAAGAAGCACCGGGGCTCGATCGGCTTCGGCGGCAAGGCGCCGCTCGAGCAGCTCGACAGCTACGCACAGCTCGACGACGAGGACATCGACGCGCGCCTCGTCATCGAGCTCCGCGACCACCCGCTGTTCCTGCTGCCGAGCGTCGAGCGGCGCGCGCTCGTGACCGAGCTTTGGCGCGACGCGACGGGCGGGGAGGGCGCGCCGCCGTCGTGGCTGCTCACCGGCGAGCTGTCGCACAAGAACAAGCTGATCTTCGAGGCGCTCGTGGCGTCGTACGGCGGCAACATGACCGAAGCCCTGCGCCACGTGCAGGTCGAGCGGTTCTTCATCTCGCGCCGCTACCGCCAGGGCGCCATCACGCTCGGACCCGAGATGAGCGTCGACGCGGGCGAGCGGCAGATCACGGCGGACCGCTCGCTCGGGGCGCTACCTACGTCGCTTCAGGCGACGACGCTGTTCGAGGCGCACGGCGAGCTCGTCGAGGCCGCGCAGGGCGTGCTCGAGTTCAGCGATCTCCTGAAGCGCCCGCTCGATGCGTTTCGCTACCTTCAGCTCACGCTCGAGTCGGGGCAGGTGGCGCTGCCGCAGCAGACCATCTTCACGAACGTCGTCATGCTCGGAAGCGCCAACGACGTGCACCTCGCCGCCTTTCGCGAGCACCCCGAATACCCGAGCTTTCGCGGACGCATCGAGCTCATCAGCGTGCCGTATCTGCGAGATTTCCACGACGAAGAGCGCATCTACAATGAGCAGATCGTGCCGACCCTGCGGCGCCACGTCGCTCCCTACACGGCGCGCGTCGCGGCGGAGTTCGCCGTGCTCACGCGCCTCGTGCGGCCCGACCCGTCGCGCTACGAGAAGGCGCTCGGCGACATCGTCCGTGGCCTCTCGGCGGTCGAGAAGATGGTGCTCTACGCCGACGGCGCTCCGCCGCAGCGGCTCGACAACGAGCAGCGGAAGCTCGTGCGGTCCAACGCGAAGACGATCTTTCGGGAGTCCGAGGCTGAGCTCAGTTACGAGGGCTCGCTCGGCGCGTCTCCGCGCACGATGCGCGTGCTCTTGCTCGATGCGGCGCAGAGCGCGGAGTACGCGTGCGCCTCGCCGTTCGCCGTGTTGAAGAGCCTCGACGAGCTGTGCCGGCGTACGGTGGAGTTCGAGTGGCTGCAGCGCAAATCCCAGGATGGGGGCTACTGCGACCACAAATACGCGCGCGAGCAGGTCCGCGTGCGCCTCACCGATCGCATCGAGATCGACATGCGCGCCGGCAGCGGGCTCATCGAGTCGCAGCAGTACGGGGAGCTCTTTCGCCGGTATTTGCAGCACGTGAGCGCGTCAGTGAAAAACGAGACGCTGCGCAATCCGCTCACCGGAAGGGACGAGGCGGCCGACGAGAAGATGATGCGCGAGGTCGAGTCCCTCCTCGGCGTCGAAGGGAGCGCGAAGGATCATCGCGAGTCGCTGCTCGCGCTCGTGGCCGCGTGGGTCATCGACCATCCGGGCGAGGAGCCTCAGCACGAGGAGATCTTCGCGCAGCACGTCGCCCGTGTGCAGGCGGCCGCGTTCGGGCGCCTGAGGCAGCCGCTCGCCAACCGCATGCGCGACATGGTCACGCTGCTTCGCCACGCCGGCGCCGGTCTCGAGGCCGCGCCGCGTCGCGAGGCCGAGGCCATGCTCGCGCGGCTCATCCCACTCGGCTACGAGGCCGACAGCGCCGCCGACGCGGCGAGCTGGCTCTTGCGGGAGCGGTACGCGGATCTGGTGATCTGAGGCGCCCGGAGAGAGAGAGCACGATGCGCGGCCTCGTCGACTCGCACTGCCACCTCGATCCGCATTATTTCGCGGAGGGGCCCGACACCATCCTCGAGAGCGCGCGCGCGGCGGGGGTCGAGCGCTTCGTCGTCATCGGCGTCGACGAGAGCGGAGAGGCGGCACGCCGCGCCGTCGAGCTGGCCGAGCGACGCCCTGACGTGTGGGCGACCGTTGGCGTGCACCCGCACGACGCCGCGCACCTGACGGGTTCGCTCGCCGCGGAGCTCGAGGCGCTGGCAGAGCGCGGCAGCGTCGTCGCGGTCGGCGAGGTGGGGCTCGACTACCACTACCTCCACTCGCCGAAGGAGACCCAAGAGGACGTATTTCGCCGCATGATCGCGCTCGCGCGCCGGGTGAAGAAGCCCATCGTCGTGCACACGCGCTCGGCGCCGGACGACACGCTGCGGCTCCTCGCAGAAGAGGGGGCCCGCGACGTGGGCGGCGTCATCCATTGCTTCAGCGAGGACCGCGCCTTCGCTGCGCGCGCGCTGGATCTCGACTTCGATCTGTCCTTCTCGGGGATCGTCACCTTCAAGGCGGCGCAAGCGATCCAAGAGGTCGCGCGCTGGGCGCCGCTCGAACGCATCCTGGTAGAGACCGACAGCCCGTACCTCGCGCCGATCCCGCTGCGTGGGAAGCGCAACGAGCCAGCCAACGTCGTCCACACGGCGCGCTTCGTCGCCGCGCTGCGCGGCACGTCGTTCGAGGATCTCGCGCACGCGACCTCGGAGAACGCCTGCCGCAGGCTGGCGCTCAAGAACTGACGAGCGCGTTGGCGCGGCGCTGCTCCGCTGGTGCGGCTCGTCGTCGCGCGCCCGCTGACGCGGCTCGTCGTCGCGCGTGAAGTCGGACCCGTGCCGCGCGGCGTGACGAGAACGCGCCCCGTGATACGTAACGAGCAGGATGGCGCGCGCGTGGCCGGAGCTCGGTGCGAGCGTAGTGGCTCTCTCGATGAGCCTCGCCGTCCACGTGTCGCTGCTCGGCCTCTCGACGGCGGGCGGCTCGGTCGAGGGGGCGCGCGCGGGCGGGGAAGTGCCGACGAGCACGGCGTGCGAAGGCTGGCGGTGCGCGCAGCCGGATCCTCTCGGCGCCGAGAGCGACGCGACGCGCGGGCTCTTGGTGCCGGAGATCGCCGTCGAGCATGAGGAGCGCGCGCCCGAGTCGCCGGAGGTCGAGAGCGCTGCACGTTCTCGCGTGCTCCCGCCGCCGACGTCGGTCGTGCGTGGAGGCGAGCGCATCGCGCGTCCCGATGCGGGGCGGCATGGACGCGGCGGCTCGCGGACGGCCTCCGAGCCCGGCGTCAACCTCGCGGCGCGCGACGACGAGGTGCATCGGACGACGGCGCTGCCGAGCCGCCTCGATCGGGCGCAGGCTTCACGGCTCATGACCTCGAAGCATCGCAGCTCGCCCGAGGACGATCACGTCAGGAGCCGCCCGATGTTGCTGACCTTCGTCGCGGAGGGCAGCGGCGAGCGCGAGGAGCAGCGGCCGTTCGCGGCGCTCGATCCCGCCGGTGGGGGTTACCTCGCGAGGGCTGTCCCGTCGCGCGCGGGCCGCAGCGGGCGAAGCTCTTCGGCGCGGACGCTCGGTGAGCGATCGGTCCGCCCAGAGCGCGGCGCCTCCGCGGGTGCGCGGTCGAGTCTGCCCGACGCTGGCGAGAGCCGCACGGCGAGCGGGGCGGGCGTCGTGGAGCGCATAATAGGCA
>SYFR01000342.1 GCA_005800325.1 Myxococcales bacterium
CGTTGCCGTGCAGATCGAAGGCGCCGAGTGCGTTCGAGCACCTCGGAAACATGCCCGCGGGGTAGGTGTTCGTGCCGCAGTTCTTCCAGCCGACGCCGCAGTCACGGCTCTTCCTGCTGCCGGTGGCGCAGCGTCCGGCCTCGTATTTCTCACCGTAGGCGAGGCGCGGTTGCTTGCCGGCCTCGAGGTTGTGTCGTCCGCGTCGGGCCTTGCGCGCATCCTCCTCGGGCATCTTCGCGTAGCGCTCCCACTCGTAGTCGGCCGGCGTGAGGCGCCCCTCGCACGCGCCCTCCCACTCGTGCGCGTCGCAGAGGCGCTTGCCGACCGCGTGGCAAATTTCTGCGGCCTCGTTGGCTTGCACCCACGTCACCGGGTAGCGGCACGGGATGTTCGGAAACTCGAACTTGTCGATGCAGATCTTGGCAACGCTCGCGGTCTCGCCCTTCTCCGGATCGTAGAGCCTCGCCATGTAGCGGGCGCCGCACGCCGCCGCGGCCTCGCGGTCGTCGTGATCGACCTCGGCGTCCTTCAAGGTCTGCTCGCACGCCGCGGGCGAGGCCGGATGGCGCGCGGCCTTGGGATTGCCCTGCCCGAGGTGCTTGCCCACGGCGAAGATCTCCTTGATGCGTGCGAGCGCCGTCTCGTCGAGGCCGTGAAAGTAAGCGAGCTCCTCGAAGAGCAGGGCATTCTGCGCTTCGAAGGTGCCGTCCCACTGCGTGCGCTCGCCCCAGCCCGCGGGCGGTGGCCCCGCCTTCTGCTTGTCGTCCCATGGCAGCGTGCGCCCGAGCTCACTCGGCGACGCGGTCGTTGCCGCGCTCGCTGCCGCGCTCGCTCCAACGCTGGGCGCCGTGCCGCCCTCGGGGGTCGCGCTCGTGAGCGGAGCAGCCGCTGGCAGGACATCGCCTTGGGGACGCGCGCTCGATCCGTCCGCCGTGGTCGTGCCCGGCGCGGCGGTGTTGCTGCCATCGCACCCAATGGCACCGAGCGCGACCGCAAGCGTGACGCAGGCCGCGATCTTCCGCGTCACGCCGCCGGCGGCGCAGCGGCAGGCACCGAACGAGATCTTCCGGGAGCCAAGCGGTCGCACGACGCCGCCCGTTTACTTCACGCCCGAGCGCGGTGCCATCCTCCGCGTCGCTCCGTGTCGCGTCACTGCGGCTCGTACAGCTCGTGACCCTGCGCGCCCGCGAGCACGTCCCGCAGGTGAAAGCGCATCGGCAAGGTCTCGTTCGCGAGCCACAGCTTGGCCTGATCGGCGAAATGCTCGGTGCCGAGGAGCGAGCTCTGACCGCCCGGGATCACGTTCACGCCGCTGACCTCGTCGCCCTTGAGGCGCACCACCATGCGCATCACCGGGCCCGAGCCGTAGCTGAAGCGCGTGCCCGAAAACCCGGGATTCCCCGCATCGACGGCGTATTGATCGCCGTCACGCGGGAAGCCCTCGAGCGCCGCGCGCGGATCCGTCGGGGCGAGGCCCTCGGCGAGCGGCAGGTTCTTCGTCGTGATCGCGAACTGCCCGGTGATCGCCGAGTATTCGGAGTCGGCGCCGACGTACTCGCCGAGCAGCGAGTCGAAGCGCACCTGGTGGCGCAGCCCCCACAGCCACTCATCCATGTCGCTCGTGCCGAAGCCGCCTTCGCCGGGCGTCTCTTCGCTCGGAGCGCCGCGCAAGAAGGCGAGCCCGTCGACGAGCGCACCGACCACGATCTCGTGGCTGGTCTCGACCTCGGCCGTGCCGAGCACGTCGAAGAACGCCGACTCGAGCGTGTCCGGGTTGTACGACGCGAGCTTCTCGGGGTTGCCCGCGCCGCGCCCCTTCAGCATGCGGTAGAGCCCGAGCACGCGGCCCTCGCCACCCGACGGGCGATAGAGGCCGTCGAGCGGCTCGTCATCGAAGGTCTTGCCGATGACGCGCGGCATCCACGCGTTGAAGAGCATCGTCGCGACCGCGTCCTTCTTGTCGTCGGCGGTCGGCGCCGCGTAGAACGTCGCGACCCCGGATTTCGTGCGGAATCCGCCGTCTTTCCATGCTGCGAGGCGCGTCGCGACTTCGCCGATCGCCTGCGTGTCCGCGTCGTAGAGCGCCCGCACGCGCGCGTCGCTCTCGTCGAGGTTCGCGCCGGACAGGCCCTTGGCGTACGTCACCGACGCGAGAAAGGCGTCGAGGTAGAGCGCGCCGAGCACGCTGTCGGTGCTGCCCTGGATCGCGGCCATCTTCGCGGCATCGGCGGTGCCGCTCTCGATCGCCGCCTCGAGCTCGCCAGCGATGGTGCCCATGCGGAAGCCGACGTCCCACGGGCCGCCGAGGTAGGGGCCATCGTTCGTGACGTTGCCGTCGAAGCTCCCGCCGCCGGGATCGTTGTTCGCGGTCGCCACGAAACCCTGCTCGGGATCGACGCTCTGCGGCGCATCATCGAACGGCACGACGCACCTCGAAGGATCGCTCGCGTGCGACTCGTCGACGATGCCGTCCTTCGTGGGGATCTCGAACGCGCCGTATTTCGTGCCGTCGAGGACCAGGTTCGGATCGGCGTCCGGCTCGAACGCGCCCTCCGCGTCGCGCGGCAGGTAGCTGCGGCACGGCACCGACTGGTACGACGTGTAGAAGATCCGCCCGCCCGAATCGGCCACCGCGAAATTCTGCGAGTAAGAGACGAGCCCGCGCGTCGCCTCGCGAAATGCGAGGACGTCGCCGGCGTGACCGAGCGCGTCGGTCGTCATCGGCAAGGCTCCCGCGTCGAAGCCGGCGTAGTCGAAGCTCACGGCGGTGACGACGCCGTCCGCGTCGGTGTCGCCGGGCACGACCAGGCTTCCTTGCAGGTTCACGAGCGACTCGCCGGGCGCGAGCACCTCATCGACCGTCGCGTCGCGGCCCTCGATGTCGGCGATGAAGCGCCCGTCGAAGGTGACCCAGCGCGGCCACGTCTCGGTGCGACCCACGCTGCCGAGCGCGGCGACCTCGGCGACCACGAACTTCTCCTCGACCGCGAGGAGCGCCTCTTCTTTGCCTTGAAAGAGGCTCGTCTTCGGGAGCCCGCTCGCGTCGAGCGTCAGCTCCTCGCGGTACCAGTCGGTGACGTCGCCGCCGAGCTGCGTCTGGCTCCACGCGACCTTGCCGTTCGTGCCGATCGGCATCACCGGAAAGCCCGGGATGGTGAGGCCGAGCTGGTGCGTCGCGCCGCCGCCGAGCACGCTCGTGTCGAGGCCCTCATGGTAGAGGAGCGACGGGACCGCGAGCGAGAGGTGGCCATCGCCGGCGAGCAGCGCGCTGCCGTCCGTCGTGGCGGAAGCATTGACGGCCCATGCGTTCGAGCCGAACCCCTTGTCGCGATCGCGCAGGAGCCGCTTCTGCATGCGCTCGAAGCGTCGCGTCGCGCGGCGCACCAAGGACTCGGGCAGGGTCGAGGACGACGGCGCGCTCTTCCACTTGGCGGCGAGGCCGTGCGTCCCCATGCCCGGCGCAGACGAGACCTTCTCGATGGGCACGATGCTCAGCCACACGTCCTCGATGGCGCCCGCTTCGCGCAGCGCGTCGAGCGGGGCCCCGTCGTAGAGCTTGCCCAGCTTCGCCGCCGCCGCCGCGCGGCCCACATCGCCGGTCTCGTAGCTCGTCTCGTAGAGGACGACGGCGACCATCGCGGCCACGTCGCTGCGCTCGAAGGGCTTCATCAGCTCGAGGACCGACGTCGCCCCGAGCAGTCCTTGCGCGAGCACGAGCTCGCTCGGCGCGTCGGCGTCGCCGGTCGCGACGTCCGCCGTGTACTCGTTGATCCCCGCCGAAAAGGCGTCGAAATACGCAGCGAGCTCGGGGCTCAGCGACTCGAGGATCCGTCCCGCGAGGTAGGTCATGCCGCTCCCGCGCGAGCCCATGTCGGCCTCGAGCGCCGCGTCGCCGAGCACCTCGCTCAGCGTGCCTTTCCCGAGCCGCCGCGCCAGATCCATCATGAAGAAGCGGTCGCGCGCCGTGACGTAGCCCTGAACGCGCGCCAGATCGTTGCGGTCCGCGGCGTAGAGGTGCGGGATGTCACCCTCGGTGCGCACGACGTGCACGGCGCTGGACAAGCCCGGGAGCGTGCGCCGCGTCGTGACCGAATGCTGCTTCAAGAGGTCGGCGTCCGTCGGCGCATCGGCGTCGGTGCAGGCGACGGATGCGAGCGCGACGAGGGTCAAGGCAGGCAATGCAAGAAGGCGCATGAGGCGTTCTTTACACCCGAGCGCGGCGCGCGGAATGCACACCTGCGATCGGTGGTTCATACTGAGCCGTAGGAGAGCCCGCGCTCGCCCGCCGCCCAAGCAGGGTGCGCGAGGCGCGACGCGTGGAAGAAGAGCCCATGCGACGCAGCTCGGAAGTCTATCGGCGCTCGCTCGAGCGAAGGAAGCGCCACGACGAGGCCGCGCGCCTTCGCGACGCCGCGCCGGGGCTCGAGCACCTGGCCTTCGAGATCGTGGAGCGGCGAGCGAGCCTCCCCGGCCACGAGGTTCATCACAAGCGCTTCGTCGTCGTGGATCGCGCGCCGGCGGTGTTCGAGTTCGGTTGTTCGGACCGCGCGTGCGGCGACATCCACGAGCTGACGGATGCCATCTTGCCGCACCTCCGGCGGCGCGAGGCGGCGTTCTCGGTCACCAGCATCTGCGTCGGGGAGTCCCGCGGCGCGCCGTGCCGCTACGAGCTGACCGTGAACGCGACGGCGCGCTACGCCGAGAGCGTGGCCCCGCCGAGCGGCACGACGAGCAAGGTCGGCAAGGGGCGCAAGGCAAGCCGCCCGCACCGCGCCGCGAGCTGAGCTCGCGGCCCGACAAGGGCCCATCTAATTCAGGCGCGGGATCCGCGCGATCGAGCGATCGTGCGCGCGCGAGAGGAGCGGCAACGCGACCGCGGCTCCGACGAGCGCGAGGAACATGTCCCACTGCGCGTCCCACACGTCGCCCTGCGAGCCGAGGAACGCTGCGCCCACGTCGGAGGCGACGAGCAGCGTGACCCACCACTCGAGCAGCTCCCAGAACGCCGCGATCGCGAGCACCACGCTGAGCATCAGGAACGTGAGCCACGCGCCGGGCCGCAGGGGAGTGCGTCGCAAGAGCGCCTCGCGGATCGCGAACACCGGGAAGAACCCGAGCGCGAAGTGCCCGACGCGATCGTAGTGGTTGCGGCTGAGCGAGAACGCCTCCTTTGCCCAGTTGCCGAGCGGCGTGTTCGCGTAGGTGTACACACCGCCGTAGATGAGGATGAAGACGTGCACGAGCACGCAGCCGTAGACGAAGTACGACATCGGAAAGCGTCGATAGACGGCAGCGAGGACGGCGACCCCGGCGAGTCCCGGCACGACCTCGAGCAGCCAGCTCGTGCGTCCCGCGGGCGGTGCCCACAGCGTCGCGAGCGACACGGCCCCGAGCACCGCCAGCATCGCGAGCGCCGGTCGCGCGTACGCGCTCGTGCCCTCGCCGCGAAAGTCGAATGGGTCGGCGGCGTTCGTCATCGTCGGGTTGTGCAGCGGAGCCGGGCTGGCGGCGTTCGTCATCGGCGGTTCCTACGGCGAAGAGGGGTCGCGGCTGCGCCTCTGCCTACGACTCTGCCTACGACTCGGGGACCGCGAGCTCGGCCTCGACCGCTTCCCAGTCTCCCATGAGCCGCTCGAGCTGGGGCTTGAGCTGCGCCTCTTCCGCCTCGAGCGCGGCGAGCTCGACCTTCGGCGTCTTCTCGAAGAATCCGGGCTCGCAGTAGCTCTCGGTGATCCTGCGGAGTCGCTGCTCGACGCGGTCGATGTCCGCGGTGACGCGCTCGCGCTGGGTCGTGAGCTTCTGCACCTTGCTGCGCCGCTTCTTGCGGTCTTCGAAGCCCTCGGCGAGTTTCGGAGGCGGAGCGCTCGCGCTCATGGCGACCTTCGGCGGCGGCACGCTCGCGCTCGCGGCCTGCTTCTTCTTTTGCATGGCCACGTTGAGATCGAGGTGATCGTCGCCCTGGTGCGCGAGGTACTCGGCAAAGGTCCCCGCGTAGTCGCTGATCCCGTCCGGCCGGAGCTCGATGATGCGTGTCGCGAGCTCCGAGACGAAGTGCCGATCGTGCGACACGAAGATGAGCGTGCCCGGGTACTTGGCGAGGCCCGGCAGCAGCGCCTCGATGGCCTCGAGATCGAGGTGGTTCGTCGGCTCGTCGAGCACGAGCACGTTCGGCTTCTGCACGATGATGCGGCTCATGATGAGCCGCGCCGCCTCGCCGCCCGAGAGCGAGACGAGGCGCTTGTCCACGTCTTCGCCGCTGAACAAAAGCGCGCCGAGCTGGCCGCGCACGAAGGTCGTCGGCTCCTCTGGGCAGCTGTTCCACAAGAAGTCGAGCACCGTCATCGACGGATCCTCGAAGTGATCGCCGTGGTCCTGCGCGAAGTACCCAGGGTGCGCTTCGTAGCCCCAGGTCGCGCTGCCCTGGTCCGGCGCGAGCTTGCCGACGAGGATCTTCAACAGCGTCGATTTGCCGAGGCCGTTGGCGCCGATGATGCCGACCCGCTCCCCGCGCCGCACCGTGAGCGAGACGCCGGTGAGGACCGTCTTGTCGCCGAACGACTTGTGCAGACCCTCGGCCACGAGGACATCGGCGCCGCTCTTGCGCCGCTCGGTGAAGCGGAACGTGGGCGCGCGCCGCGAGGTCTTCGGCGGATCGGTGATGCGCTCTTCGAGCTTCTCGACCTGCTTCTGGCGGCTCTGCGCCTGGCGCGCCTTCGACGCCTTGTAGCGGAAGCGGTCGACGAACGCCTGGATGTGAGCGCGCTGCACATCCTGCTTGCGGCGGCGTTTCTCGTCGAGCTCGAGCCGCATGCGCCGGGTTTCTTCGAAGCGGTCGTAGCCGCCGCGGTAGCGCTGGGCGTCGGCCGTGGTCGGGACGATCGCGCTCGCGCCCATGGCGAGGGCGGCACCGGCGAGGGTCAGCTGCTTGAACATGTGTCGTCTCCCGTTTCACACTCAACTCGGCGACGAGGATTCCCCGTCGTTGATGCTGGTTTGCCCGATTCGCTTTGAGCCGACGC
>SYFR01000037.1 GCA_005800325.1 Myxococcales bacterium
GGGAGCGGCGGGAGCGGCGGGAGCGGCGAGGTTCTGGAGCTCGGCGGCGAGCGACCACGCACGGTCGATGGCCCCCCTCGCGTGATCGTCGTCGGCGACGGCCCCGCCGGGATGTTCTGCGCCTATCAGCTCGCGCGCCGCGGGATCGCGTCGCTGGTGCTCGATCGCGGCAAACCCGTGGTGCCGCGACGCCGCGATCTGCGCGGGCTCAACCAGGCCGGGCACGTCGATGAGGACAGCAACTACTGCTTCGGCGAGGGCGGCGCCGGCACGTACAGCGACGGCAAGCTCTACACGCGGTCGCACAAGCGCGGCAACGTACGCGACGTCATGGAGCTGCTCGCGTTGCATGGCGCGCCGAGCGCGGTCCTCACCGACGCGCGCCCGCACATCGGCTCGAATCGCCTGCCGAAGGTCGTGACCGCCATTCGCGAGCGGCTCGAGGCAGCGGGCGTCGCGTTTCGCTTCGGCGCGCGCGTGACCGAGCTCTTGACCGAGCGCAGCGCGGGCGGCCACGGCGCGTCTGTGCGGGTGGCGGGCGTCCGACTCGCCGACGGCACCGAGCTCACCGCGCCGAACGTCGTCATCGCGACCGGGCACTCCGCGCGCGACGTGCATGCGCTGCTCGCGCGGGCGGGCGTGCGGCTCGAGCCGAAGGCGTTCGCGCTCGGCGTGCGCATCGAGCACCCGCAGCCGCTCGTGAACCGCATCCAGTACGGCGCCGCCGCCGGGCACCCGCGCTTGCCGAACGCCGCCTACCGCGTCGCGACCACCGTCGATGAGCGCGGCGTCTTCTCGTTTTGCATGTGCCCCGGCGGCTGGGTCGTGCCGGCATCGACCGAGCCCGGGGCCCTCGTCGTCAACGGCATGAGCCTCAGCAAGCGGAACTCGCCCTTCGCCAACTCGGGCCTGGTCGTCGCGGTCGAGCTTTCCGATCTCGAAAAGGCCGGATTTACCGGGACACACGCGGGGGTCGAGCTGCAAGCCGCCCTCGAGCGCGCGGCGTTCGCGGCCGGCGGCGGCAAGCTCGTGGCACCGGCGACCCGCGCCAGCGATTTCCTCGCCAAGAGAGGCTCATCGACGGTGCCGAAGTCGAGCTACCTCCCCGGCCTCGCCGCGGGCGACATCAAAGAGGTGCTCGCCACGACGCGGCTGCCGATCGCGGAACGCTTGCGCGAGGCGCTCGCCCGCTACGAGCGCACGATGCGGGGCTACGCGAGCGAAGAGGCGGTGCTCATCGGCGTCGAGACGCGCACCAGCTCGCCCGTGCGGGTGCCGCGCGATCCTTCGTCGCTCGAGGCGCCCAGCGTGGCCGGCCTCTACCCATGTGGCGAGGGCGCGGGCTATGCCGGCGGGATCGTCAGCGCCGCTGTCGACGGCATGCGCGTCGCCGATGCGATCGCGCAAGGCGATTGACCGCAGCGCGGCCCGTCACGCCCGGCTTCGCATCACACCGAGCGGCCGCGCAATCCGAACGAGCGCGCGGCGCCGAGCATGTGGCGGTCGTTGGTCCACACCTCGCGAAAGCCGCGTTCCGCGGCCGTGGTGAGGTGCACGGCGTCCCCCGCGCGCACGAACACATCGCGTTTGCGGAGCCGTCGTGTGCGCAACTCGACGTTCTCCAGGACCGCCGTCGTGACCGGCAGGAGGTCCCACACGCCACTTCGGACATCGTCGCGAAAGAGGTCGTGCAGCTCGTTGGCCTGTCTCCGCGTGAGCGCCCCGTCGCGCATGTGCCGCAGGAAGATGCAGCCGAGCTCCGCGCGACACCACGCCGACGAGGTCAAGCCCGTCTTGCCCGCCACGAGCGCTCGGACGCGCGGCGCGTCGGGCTCGTTGAGGTAGCACTTCGCGATGTACGCCGAGTCGAGGTAGAGGCTCACGATCGGTCTTGCTCGAGGAACCGCCCGCTGTCGCACGGCAGCTGCGGGTACTTGGCCAGCAACGCGGCGCGATCGGGCAGAGTCTTCGCCTGCTCGTCGGTCGAGATAGGCCGGAGCTCCGCCACCGGCCGGCCGCGCTTCACGACCGTCACGACGTTCCCTCGTGCCGCGAGATCCACGATGGCGCCGGTTTGCTCGTGCAGCCGCCGGACGTTGACCTGCTTCATGTGTCTCATGGTGTCACATCAGCGCAGTCGGCGCCAATTGCTCCTCGACCCTCTGGCGGTCCGCCCCGCTGCGCCGGGATGCCACAGCCGTATTCCGCGCCGGCGTAGTGCCGTCGATCGCGCCCCCGAGCGCGCTACTGCTGGCGTCGGCTTCGGCTCTCCGCTAATTTCGCCGCCCTTGATGGACGTCATCGGCGAAAAACCACGCAGGCAGGTCGGGCTTGGGAGACGGCTCGCGGCCCTCGGGCTCGCGCTCGGCGCCCTCTTGATGGGCGACGTCGGAGCTGCCCAGGCTCCGGCGCCAGCCAAGCCGCTGCTCAAGGGAAAGATCCAGGGCGGCGAAGCGCTCGTGAACCCGGTGTGGGCCGAGGCCAAGGATCCCAAGAACCATCGCTACACCTTCCGCGCGCCCTCGGCGACGGCGAGCCCAGCGGCGCGCAAGCTCACCGCCTACTTGCCGAAAGAGCTGACGATCGCGGCGCTCGCGAAGAGCGGCCCCGGCGCGAGCTCGGGCAAGCCCGTCGTCGTCACGGTGAGCGGCGGTCGCACGACGCCGGTGACGATCGTCCTCGGCGAGGGACAGAGCGTCGAGTTCGTCAACGCCGACCCGTTCTCGCACAAGCTCTACGACGTCGCCAAAGTGAAGAGCGGCCTCGCCCCCGAGGAGACGATCAAGGGCGGGCGCCGCAAGTGGCAGCCCCCCGGCGTCGGCGTCTACGAGCTGCGCGACGTGCTGTCGCCGAGCGTGCGGTCGTGGATCGTGGTCGAGCCGCGGGTCGTCGCGGTCACGACCCCGGCGCCGGATGGAACCTTCGCGCTGCGCGAGCTCGAGCCCGGCAGCTACGACCTCCAGGGCTTCTTCATGGGCAAGGCCGTCGGCAAGGCGCTCGCGGTCGACGTGCAGCTCGTGCCCGCCGAGCAAGAGGCCCCGGGCGCGCTCGTCGTCGGCGAGCCGAAGAAGGACGCGGACGAGGACAAGTAGGGCATATCGTGATCTTTTCCCGCTTTTGGTACCTCGCGCTCAGCGCCGCGCTCGCGGGTGCGGTGTTTCTTCTCTTTCTCGCCACGAGCGTCTCGAACTCGCAAGAGGAGAAGAGCGCCGCGCGCCTGTTGACCGCGGCCTCGCACTCGGCGTCCTTCTACATGAAGGACGACGCACGCACGCGCGACGCCGCGCTCCTGACGATCGCGCTGCACCCCGACGTGACCGCCGGCCTCAAGCAGTCGAGCGTCAGCAAGACGCACGGCGAGATCCCGAAAGAGGCGCGCACCAAGGCCCGGGCGGCGCTCCGCAAGTTTCGCGAGAGCACGCAAAGCACGACCGAGTTCAACGCGCTCTTCGCGGTCGACGTGCAGGGCCGCGTCCTCGCGAGCGACAACTTCGGCGACGTCGAGACTGCCGAGAACGCCGAGGCCTACGAGCTCGGCGGCTACTCCGTCGTGGCTGACGCGCTGCACGGCTGGGTTCGCGACGACGTGTGGCTGCTCGGCGACGACCTCTGGAAGGTGGTCGCGCGCCCAGTCGAGGTCGAGGTCGGCGCTGCCCCGGTCGGAGCCATCGTCGGCGGCCGGAAGATCGACGAGCCGTACGCCCAGGCGATCGCCGAGCAGATCGGCGCGGCGATCGTGTTCTACGCGAACGGCAAGCGCATCGCGCGCGGCGCGCCCCCGAGCATGAGCCGTGCGCTGCTCGACCTCACGGTCAAAGACATCGAGCCGCTCGCCGACGACCCCGACTACGCCGAGGTCGGCCGCACCAAGGCGCGCCTCTTGCGCGGCGATGCCGGATACGATCTGCGCGCGGTGTTCGCGAAGCTCTCGGGCGAGGCGCGCGAGGCCGGCGCGGGCTACGCCGTCGTCTACCAGCACAGCGTCGTGCGTGATCCGCTCGAATTTCGCACGCTCGCGACCGAGACCGACCGCAAGACGGCACCGACCCTCTTCATCGGCCTCGGCGCGGTCGCCGCGACGCTGCTCGGGCTCATCTTCTCGCTGCTCGAGCACACCCGTCCGCTCAATCGCTTCAGGCGCGCCGTCGAGGAGCTCGCGGACAAGGCGAGCAGGACCGACGTGCTCAAGCCCTCGATGTTCGGCGGCACGTTTCGGGTGATCTCCGCCAAAATCAACGACGCCCTCGACAAGGCCGCATTGGGCTCGGGGCACGAGCGTGGTCCGGCCGATCTCAAGAGCGTGCTCGGACCGATGGGCGGCGACGAGAAGCTGAGCGCGTTCTCCGCGCCGCGCGAGCTGGCCAGTTCCACTGACCCGTTCGCCAAGACGAAGCCCTCGCCGAAGGCCCGAGCGCTTCCGACCGCCACGACGCTCCCATCCCCGATCGGTGGGGCGCCGCGCAGCCCGGTACCGAAGCCGGCCGAGCCCGCCGAGAGGGCGAGCCTGCAAGAAGACGCCGAGACCGTGGCGCGCCCGTTCGCCGCCGCGAAGCTCGCCGACGCCGCGCCGCACAGCATGGCCGCGAGCGAAGAGGACGACGCGACCGCGCTCAGGCACGCGACAGCAAAGAGCGCAGCCGACGCCGCCGCGCTCGACGCCGCCCTGTCCGCGGGCAGCGCGCCAGCGGATAACGCACCGTCGTCGCGAACCCTGCGACGCCTGCGCTCCTCGCGGCAAGCCATGCCGGTCGCCGACGGGAGCGACCCCTTCGCGCCGGCCGTCGTCCTCGACGAGGAGACCGAGTGGCGCAACGTGTACACGGAGTTCGTGGCGCTCAAGCGCGAGCTCGGCGAGCCCGTCGACAAGCTCACCTACGACAAGTTCAAGGGCACGCTCCAGCGCAACAAGGAGGCCCTCGTGGCGCGCCACGCCTGCGAGCGCGTCTCGTTCAAGGTCTACGAGAAAGACGGGCGCGCTGCCCTGAAAGCCTCCCCGCTCAAGTGAGCTCGCCATGAAATTACGCTTCGCCGTTCCCGCCGTCCTCGCGTTCGCGACAACCTCCGGCGCTACCTTCGCGGGCGGCATCGAGACGCCCGGGCTCGGCGTGCAGGGGCTCGGGCGCGGCGGCGCATGGCTCGCGCGCGCGGACGATGCGCTCGCGGCTCACTTCAACCCGGCCGCCATGGTGCGCAACCCGGACGGAGCGCACCTCGGAGCGCACCTCATGCTGCGCAAGCACTGCTTCGAGCGGATGGGCGAGGACGGCGCGCCGGTGTCCCCGGGCCAGGGGCTGAACGCGGCGCCCGGCGAGGTGTGTGCGGACATTCCGCCGTTTCCGAACCCGCAGGTCGGCGCGACCTACCACCTGGCGCGCCGCTTCGCCATCGGGCTCGCCGTCGTCGGGCCGCACAAGCACGGCGTCGCGAAGTGGCCCACGGTCGTCCAATACGAGAATGCCTTCGGCGTGAAAGATGCGGACCATCCGGCGCCGCAGCGCTACCTCATGCTCGACGACGACGCGCTCGCGGTCTTCCCGACGCTGTCGGCGAGCTACGCGATCCTGCCGAACCTCTCGGTCGGCGCGGGCTTCATCTGGGGGCTCGCGAGCTTCGAGTTTTCGAACATGGCCGTCGCGGTCTCGACGCCCGAAGACGCGGCGCAGCACGACATCAAGTCGACCATCAGCGGCTTCGACGGCTTCATGCCCGGCTTCGTCGCGAGCGCGGCGTGGGCGCCGACCAGGCGCCTCGAGCTCGCGGGCTGGTACCGCTTCGTCGACGCCATCAAGAGCGACGTCGATCTCTTCGCCGAGGCCAACTACTTCAACCAGGGGCGCGTCGACGAAGAGGCGATCGCGGATCCGGCGAACCAGACGCGGCTCGAGGACGCGGGCACGTTTCGCTTCGTGCTGCCGATGGAGGCGCGGCTCGCCCTTCGCTACCGGCACCCGCGCTCGTCGCGTGGACAGCAGGCGTTCGTCACGAAGCACGGCGGCTATGCGCGCGACCCGATGAGCGAAGATCTCTTCGACCTCGAGCTGGATCTAGGCTGGGCGAACAACAGCGCGGTCAAGTCGGTCGAGATCTTCATGAGCGAGGGGATCCAGATCAACGGCACGCCCGGCTTCGTGCCGCCGGATGCCGGCATCGTCCGCAACTGGCGCGACGTCGTCGACGTGCGGCTCGGCGGTGAGTTCGTGGCGATCCCGGATTTGCTCGCTGTTCGCGCCGGAGGGTTCTTCGAGAGCAAGGGGGTCGAGGATCGCTACCTGAGCCTCGACTTTCACCAGGGCACGAAATTCGGCTTCGGGGCGGGCGCCACGGTGCGGCTCGCGACCTTCGACGTGAGCGCGAGCTACGGCCACACGTTCTTCGGCGCGCTCGACAACGGCGGCCAAGGTGCCGTCCACGGCCTGAGCGGCGACGAGACGACCGGGTTTCGCACGACCCAAGTCATCAACGGCGGACGCGCCACGGCCTCGCTCGACGAGGTGGCGCTCGGGGCCACCGTTCATTATTGATTGGAGCGAGCCGCGTCGCGAACCACGCGAAGCGCGCAGCGAGCTCGGTCCGCGCGGGCCCCTCGAGAGCATTCATGGGTGATTCATGAGCAACAAGATCCACAACGTCATCGTCATCGGCTCTGGCCCCGCGGGGCTCACCGCGTGCATCTACGCCGCGCGCGCGAACTTGAGCCCGCTGTGCTTCGAGGGCTTCAACGCCGGCGGCCTCATCCCGGGCGGACAGCTCATGTTCACGACCGAGGTCGAGAACTACCCGGGCTTCGTCGAGCCGATCACGGGACCTGAGCTCATGGCGCGCTTTCGCGGCCAGGCCGAGCGCCAGGGGACCACGCTCGTCACGGCCGACGTCGACAAGGTCGACTTCTCGTCGCGCCCGTTCAAGATCTGGGCAGAGGGGGAGCTCCACCTGGCGAAGAGCGTCATCGTGTCGACCGGCGCGCGCGCGAACTACCTCGGGCTCGAGAGCGAAGAGAAGCTGAAGAACCGCGGCGTGAGCGCGTGCGCGGTGTGCGACGGCGCGCTCTTCAAGGGCAAGCCCGTAGTCGTGGTGGGCGGCGGCGACACCGCGATGGAAGAGGCGACCTACCTCGCGGGGCTCTGCCCCGAGGTGACGCTCGTGCACCGACGCGAGGAGTTTCGCGCGTCGAAGGTCATGGTCGACCGAGCGCGCGCCAATCCGCGCATCACGCTGAAGCTCAACCACACGGTCGCCGAGGTGCTCGATCCGAGCCTCGGCAAGGTGACCGCGGTCGTCCTCAAGGATCTGAAGAGCGGAGAGGCGTACACGCACGCGGCCGACGCGCTGTTCTTGGCGATCGGGCACACGCCGCTGACCGATCTCTTTCGCGGCCAGCTCGACGTGCACGAGAACGGGTCTCTGAAGGTGAAGCCCGGCACGACGACGACGAACGTCCCCGGCGTGTTCGCCGCCGGCGACGTGAGCGACTGGGTCTACCGGCAGGCGGTCACGGCGGCGGGCACCGGCTGCATGGCGGCGCTCGA
>SYFR01000343.1 GCA_005800325.1 Myxococcales bacterium
CGAGAAAGGCGCGGTGACCGAGAAAGGCGCGGTGACCGAGAAAGGCGCGGTGACCGAGAAAGGCGCGGTGACCGAGAAAGGCGCGGTGACCGAGAGAGATGCGGTGCGCGCGCTCGCGGAGCTCGTGTCGGCGACTCGCAAGAAAGCCGGTGTGCGTGGGCTCGCGCGCGACGTTGCGCTGGATCGCGTCGCCGCCGCGCACGCCCGCGCCATGCGGGATTCGCGCAAGGTCGCCCACGACCTCGGCGACGGCTCGCCCCGCGCGCGCGTCCGGGACGCCGGAGTCGTTGCCAAGCAGGTGGGCGAGAACGTGTCGCACGCCGCGTGCGCCGAGGCGGCCCATCGCGCGCTCTTCGCGAGCCCGTCGCACCGGGAAAACCTGATTTTTCCTGGCTTTCGGCGCATCGGCATCGGCACGGCCAGGGACGCGGACGGCAGCCTGTGGGTCACCGAGCTCTTCGCCGATTAGGGTGCGGATCGCTCGCGTGGCTGGCGGAGCTCGCGTGCGCCGCCCCGGCGATGACGCGCGCCGCGTGAATAACAGTAGCGAGCGGTGGACGCCTGCGGCTATGCCGTGAGCCGATGCACCCGCCGCTGCCGAGCACCTTCGAGCAAGCCTTCCTCGACGACTGTCCGTACGACCCGGAGGTGCTGCTCTTCGATCGCTTGCTCGAGGTCGATCGCGAAGCGAGCCTCGTCGTGTGCCGCTGGCCAACGAGCGACGCGATGCCGCTCACGCGCTCGCAGCGAGCCCACCCGGTGCGGCATCCGCGCCACGTCGCCGGCGGGCTCATGGTGCACGCGACCGGGATGCTCGGCTTCGTGCACGCGTACTACTTGCTCGGCCTGCGCCACGCCGAGGGCTGGGTCGGCTACGGCACGCACATCCACAGCGTCACGTTTCGCAAGCTCGTGTCGCCCGGCGGGCCGATCGAGTGCCGCGCCCGCGCGACGAAATCGCGCACCTTCGGAGGCAAGCACTTCCTGCGCTACGCGTTCGAGTTTCGCCATGACGGCGACGTCTGCTACGAAGGCGAGCAGAGCGCCGTATGGATGAAGACCGAGGCGCCCGAGGACGCTGGCGATCGAAGCCATGCCAGCCGATGAGCAAGCTGACGAAACGTCAGGTAACGGGCAAGATGCTGGAATCCAGGGGGAACAGGCGGGCGGAGCGATGCCAACCGCGGGGATGAGCGAGCTCGAGAGCCCGCGGGATCCCGAGCTCGAGGCCCTGTTGCATGGCGCGCTCTTGCGGCCGATGCCCGAGCTCGCGACGCTCGTCGTGACCGGCAGCGAGCGGCAGAAGTGGCTCGCGGGGCTCGTGACCTGCGACCTCGGCTCGCTCGCGATTGGCCGTGGTGCCTACGCGCTCGTGACCTCGAAGACGGGCCGCATCCAGGCCGAGGTGTGGGTCGCGCTCGACCGAGAGCGCCTGCTCGTCGGCGTGCACCGCGAGGTCGTGCCGGCGCTGCGCGAGCACCTCGAGTTCTATCTCGTGATGGAAGACGCCGAGCTCGCCACCGACGACTCGCTCGTGTGGTGGCTCGCGCATGGGCCGAGCGCCGCGGACGTCGCGGTGGCCGCGCGCAGCCTCGGAGGCGTTGGCGTGATGGGCAAGCTCGGCGAGCTCGAGACCGCGGTGATGGCGCTCCCGCGACACGCCGCTCCGAGCCTCGCCGAGGCGCTCAGCCGTGCGCCCGCGGTGGTGCTCGCGACGCCCGAGGGCTGGGACCGCATCCGCATCGAGCGCATGCTCCCGCGCATTTGCGTGGATTTCGAGGTCGGCTGCTATCCGCAAGAGGCGTCCCTCGAGAGCCTCGCCGTCTCGTTTCAGAAGGGCTGCTACGTCGGGCAAGAGGCGGTGTTCATGCTCGAGAAGCGCGGCCACGTGCAGAAGCGCCTCGTCCGACTTGCCGGCGCCGCCGGAGCCACGCCGGTCGCGACGGGCTCAGAAATCACGACGCCGGAGGGCGAGGTGGTCGGCAAGGTGACGAGCACGGCGGCGTGGGGCGCGCGCGTCCTCGCCATGGGCATGGTGCGTTACAAGCACACGACGAGCGGCACCGAGCTCGCGATCGGCGGCGTGCCCTTCGTCGTCAGCTGCCTCGCCTCGCGCGAGGGCTGAGGGCCCGCCGGCGCGCGCGAAGCACGGCCGGTGACGAACCGGCCTCCGGTGGCGAACCGCAATAAAGAGTCGACTACGGCCAGATCCGGCGCTCGGCGTAGACCGTCATCAGGCGCTGCAGCGCAACGGCGTAGGCACCGAGGCGCGCGGTCGTGTTCTTCTGCCGCGCCATTTCCATGGTCTTGCGGTAGGCGCGCTTCATCGCGACCTCGAGGCGAGCGTCCACCTCTTCGAGCGTCCACGACTCCGAGCGGTTGTTCTGCACCCACTCGTAGTAGCTCACCGTGACGCCGCCGCTGTTGGCGAGCACGTCGGGGAGAATGTCGATCCCGCGCTCGATGAGGATGCGCTCGCCTTCGGGGCTGCACGGCCCGTTCGCGCCCTCGGCGATGAGCTTCGTGTCCATCACGCTCGCCTCGGCGACGCCGATCTGGTTCTCGAGCGCGGCCGGAACGAAGATGTCGCACTTGAGCCGAAAGAACTGCTCACGCGGGATGCTCTGCCCCGCGGGATAGCCCGCGACGCTGCCGTGCTTGCGCACGTACTCCTGGAGCTTGTGCGGATTGAAGCCCTCGGGGTTGTAGAGGTAGCCCGAGTGATCGCCGACGGCGATCATCGAGACGCCGAGCTTCGACAAGAGCGCGGCCGAATACGAGCCGACGTTGCCGAAGCCCTGGACGATGACCGTGGAGCCCTCGAGGGTGAAGTCCTTCTCTTCGGCCCAGTAACGGATGCAGTGAACGAGGCCCTGGCCCGTCGCCTTGGCGCGGCCGTGCGTTCCACCCGAGGCGAGCGGCTTGCCGGTGACGACGCCCTTGCTGCTCGTGTGCGAGAGATAGCCCACGGTGTTGACGTATGTGTCCATGGCCCACGCCATCGTCTGCGCGTTGGTGCCCACGTCCGGCGCGGGCACGTCGTGCGACGGTCCGATGTTCGAGCCCAGCGCGTGAATGAACCGGCGCGTGATCCGCTCGAGCTCGCCGCTCGAATATTTGCGCGGGTCGAACTTGATGCCGCCCTTTCCGCCGCCCAGGGGCAGGTTCATGAGCGCGCACTTCCAGGTCATCATCGACGCGAGCGCCTTGCAGTCGTCGAGGGTGACGGCCTCGTGGTAGCGGATGCCGCCCTTGTACGGGCCGAGGATGTTGTTGTGTTGAATGCGGTAGCCCTTGAAGAGGCCGATCTCTCCGCTGTCGAGCCGCACTGGGAAGTGGATGATGATCTCCTGCTTCGGCTGGCTGAGGATCGTCAGCGTGTCCTCGGGCATCTCGACGAGCGCCGCGGCATCGCGAAGGTAACCCTGCACGACGCGGAAGAAGTCGTACCTCTCGCCCGCGGTGGCTTCCGGATTGGTGGACTGTGACGGCCTGGCCTGCAACGAGTCGTTCATGGGGCTCCCGTGGATTTGGCGGCAGTCTTCAACGTATCCAGACGAGGTACAAGAGCATGAGCGGCGCCGTGAGCAGCACGGCGTCGATTCGGTCGAGCATCCCGCCGTGACCTGGGACAATCCCGCCGGAGTCCTTGACACCGACCGAGCGCTTCAGGAGCGACTCGCCGAGGTCGCCCACGGTGCCGAGCAGGGCGCCGACCACGCCGAGGACGACCGCGTCGCGCACCGGCATCGAGGGGAGGAGCGTCGCGCGAACGGCGAGCGTGCCGAGGACGACGGCGACGAGCCCCCCGATCGCGCCCTCGACGGTCTTCTTGGGGCTCACGCGCTCGAAGAGCTTGTGCTTGCCGAGGAAGCGGCCGGCGAAATAGCCGCCGGTGTCCCCGAGCCAGGCGATCATCAGGCAGAGGAGCGCGTACGCCGGGCCGTCGTTGCCGCCGAGCACGCGAGCGAGCGCGACCGAGCCGACGCCGACGCCGACCCAGACCGGCGCGAAGGTCGCGATCGCGAGCTGCAGGGCCGACACCGAGATTTCACGCAGTCGCCATAGTGCGAAGGCGATCGAGACGAACGGCAGGACGAGGAGCACCGTGACGAGGAGGCGGGGCTCGACCGGCCACCACCAGAGCGCGAGGGCTACCGTCCATGTCAACGCGACGCCGACGATCTTCGCGCGCGTGTCGCCGGGACACGCCATGTCGAAGACCTCGAGCGCGCCCGGCAACGCGCCGACGACCAGCAAGAACAGGAGCCACGCCCACGCTGGCCCGAGAAAGAGCAGCGCGAGCAGCGGCGGCACCGCGACCGCCGCAGACACGAGGCGAAGCGTGAGGTTCGATGCGGCCATACGAGAGAGGGAGGTCAGGCGCCGACGACCTTGCCGAAGCGGCGCTGCCGTCCTTGGTAGCTCGCGATCGCCTCGAACAGATCGTCTTCGGTGAAGTCGGGCCAGAGCCGATCGCTGAAGAACAGCTCCGCATAGGCGCTCCCGTAAAGCAAGAAGTTACTGAGGCGCTGCTCGCCGCCGGTGCGGACGATGAGGTCGGGCGTGCCCACGGCGAGGCTCGGGATCCGCGACGCAAAGAGCTTCGCGTCGATGCGCTCGGGATCGAGCGTGCCGCGAGCGGCCTCGCGCGCGAGCTGACGCGCCGCCGCGGCGATCTCTTCTTGGCCGCCGTACGAGAGCGCGAGCGTGAGCGTCATGCGGGTGTTGTGCGCGGAGGCGCGGCGGACGGCGTCGAGCAGGGTGCGAACCTCGGCGGGCAGATCGTCGAGCTCGCCGACGGCCGCCAGGCGAATGCCGTTGCCGAGGAGCTCTTCTTTCTCGCTGAAGAGGTACTCCTGCAACAGCGTCATCAGCGCGTCGACCTCGTCCCCGGGGCGCGCCCAGTTCTGAAAGCTGAAGGCGTAGAGCGTCAGCGCGTCGAGGCCGACCCGGCGCGAGAGCCGCACGATCCGCCGCACGGCGCGGC
>SYFR01000344.1 GCA_005800325.1 Myxococcales bacterium
GCGCGCCGCTGCCCTCATCGACGCCCATCGCGATGTCCGAGGACTGCTTCTCGAACGCGCTGAGCACGGCGCAGGTCTCCCAGTCGAAGCCCATCGCCGAGCTCGTGTAGCCGATGTCCTTCACGGTCGCGCGCACGATGGCGGGCACGTCGATGATGGCCGAGGTCGTGACCTCGCCGCCGACGACGACGAAGCCCGTCTTCGCGAAGGTCTCGACCGCGACGCGAGCGCGCGCGTCCTGAACCAAGATCGCATCGAGGATCGCGTCGGAGACCTGATCGCAGAGCTTGTCGGGATGGCCTTCGGTGACGGACTCGGACGTGAACTGGTAGCAACGCATGTTCTGGCTCCTCGCGGGGCTTCGTGGGCCTTGCGGCCTGTGTGGGCGGTGTGGCGCGGCCGCGATCGTCGGTCGACGCGGCCGGACCTGCGGACGCGATGGGATAGCTCCTGATGGCGGCGCGCGTCAACGCACGACGCGCGAAAAAGCGCACAAAAGACGAAACCGGCCTCCCTCGCCGCTGCCCGTGGGGGCAAGCAGCGCGGAGGGGCCGGCTTCCGTGAGATGCGGCTCGAGCTCGGTGCGAGCGTGGCGAGTCGATGACTTGCCGCAGACGCTAGCGGCGCCGAGGCGTCAGTTGCCGGCGACGCCCGCGAGCGCGTGCGTCACTTGCCGGCGAGGCCCTCGAGCTTGCGCACGAGCTCGCCCGAGAAGGTGCCCTGGCCGAGCTGCTTGCGCACCTGCTTGAAGACCTCCGCCCACTTCTTGCGTTCGGCGTCCGAGAGCGACACGACGGTCATCTTCTTCGAGAGCAGATCGAACGACTTCTTGTCTTCTTTGCGGATCTTCTTCGTGAGGAGCTTGCCCGCCTTCTTGCCCGTCGCCTTGACCACTTCGAGCTCGTCCGCCGAGAGGGCATCGAGCGTCTTCTTCGAGACGACGAGACCGCCGACGCCGACGCCCGCGACGTCCTCGTTCACGTGATCGAGGTGCGAAGCCCACTGGAGCGCGACCGCGGGAAGCGCGGGGACCGTGGCGACGTTGATGGCGCCGCTCGAGAGCTTGGGGAGCAGCTCGGGCACGCTCGACTGCACCGGCGTGTAGCCGACGACCGAGGCGATGACGGGCGCGACCGGATCGTCCGACCACGCGTACACCTTCATCGACTTGAGATCGTCCGGGGTCTTGATGGGCTTGCCCTTCGACATCGTGCGCGCGAGGCCGACGTCACCGGTGCCGAGGAGCTGGAAGCCCTCATTGTTGAACGCCGCCTGAAAGTCCGGGAGCATCTGCTCGCGGGCCTTGTCGAGGCTCTCCCAATCCGTGAAGAGCCCCGGCATCTGCAGCGCGAGGATGGGCTTGTGGATCGACGAGAGGCCGACCGAGGTCACCGCGGCGCCGTCGAGCTGACCTGCGCGCATCTTGTTGACCATCGCCTTCTCGTCGCCTTGCGGGCCGTTGTAGTACCAGTTCAAGGTCACGGCTCCGCTCGTCTTCTTGTCGACGGCCTTCGCCCACTTCTTGAAGACCTTGCCCCACGCGCTCTTCTTCGGCGCGAGGGTTCCGAAGCTGAGCTCCTTGGCCGCGGCCTCGTCGGTGAGGGTTGCGCCAGCGAGCGCGAGGCCCGCGGCAAAAACGGTGGCGAGGCACTTCTTGAACAGCATGGTGAGTCCTTCAGGAGTTGGCGTCGTGGGTGGGAGAGTGCGTGGGGGGAGCATTGTCGCGCAGACACTCCGCGCTCGAGGTCGCGGCCCCCGCGGGGGCCCTATTATCACGCGGGTGCACCCGCTGCGAATGGAAGCGAGGCCAGCGTACTCCGGGGCAGCGCCGCGTGTGACGTAGCGCACGGTTGCGTCGAAGGCGTCCGCGTCTTTGCTCCTCGAGATCGCCGCGTCGCGTGTGGCGCATCAGTCTCGGGTCACGTCGTGCGCGGCCGGCGGCGTCGACGCGTCGAGAGCGGGCAAGTCGCCCCGACCGTGCCGCGCGTTGCGCTCGATCGAGAGCTCGTGCACCTCGCCGCCGCGAAGGACCGTGAGGGTCACGCGGGTGCCGACGGCTCCGCGGAGCAGGGCGCGGACACGCTCTCGCTCGAGGCCGTCGGCGAAGACGCCGTCGATCATCTTGACGCGATCGCCAGGGCGCAGCCCGAAGAGGTCGGAGCGAGCGCCCCCGGGCACGTCGCGCACGTACAGCGCGCCGCTCGCGAGATCGCGCTCGAGCAGGACGCCGATCGAGCCGACGGGCGCCGTCGTGCGGCATGCAGCGACGGCGACGGCGACGGCGAACGCGAGCACGAGCCGCGCGGGTTGCCTCGTCGACTGCATGCGCGCCCCATAGCCCGAGCGACGCGTAGGAACCACCGCACGACGATCACGCGGGGATCGCGTGCGGCTAGCCATGGAGGCCTTGCCAGTCGATTCTCATGAGTCCTGGCATTAGGGTTCGCGCCAGAGCGTGCTCTGTCGGTGCGCCCGCGAGCGTTGGCCGTGAGCTACGACGTCATCATCGTTGGAGGAGGCCCGGGAGGCTCGACGCTCGCGTCGGTGCTCGCCCTGCGGGGGAAATCGGTGGCGCTGCTCGAGGCCGAGCGCTTTCCGCGGTTTCACATCGGCGAGTCGCTGCTGCCGATGTCGTGCGAGCTCTTCGACGAGCTCGGGCTGCGCGAGCGCATCGAGGCGAGGTTTCTCCGCAAATACGGGGCAAACTTCTTCTGCTCCGAGTCGGGCCGCACGAACGAGTACCTCTTCACCGACGCCTACCAGAGGCGCTTTCACCATGCGTATCAAGTGCCGCGCGCCGACTTCGACGCCCTCTTACTCGAGCGCGCGGGCGAGCTCGGGGCCGAGGTGCGGCAGGAGTGGACCGCGAGCGACGTCGTGTTCGACGGTGAGCGCGCCGTAGGGATCCGCGCCCGGCCGGTAGCGGACGCCGCGGGCACGGTCGAGCTTCGCGCGCGTTTCGTCGTCGACGCCACGGGCCGCAGCACGCTGCTCGCCTCGCGCGTCGGCGTGAAGCGACGCTTGCCCGAGCTCGATCAGTCCGCGATGTTCGGCCACTACCGCGACGTGCCGCGCGGCAATGGGCAGGCCGAGGGGCACATCTGGGTCGTCGTGTTCCGACACGGCTGGTTCTGGTTCATTCCGTTCAAGGACGGGCGCACGAGCGTGGGCGTCGTCGTGTCGCGGGCGTGGATGAAAGAGCGGCGCGCCGGCGAGACGCTCGAGGCCTTCAAGGACCGCACGTTCGCAGAGAGCCCGGTAGCGCGCGAGCTGATGGCCAAATCGGTGAGACTGTCGGAGGTCGGCACCACGGCAGACTTCTCGTACAGCGTGAGCCGCTTTGCGGGCGACGGCTGGCTGTGCGTGGGGGACGCCTGTGGGTTCATCGATCCCTTGTTTTCGACGGGCGCCCACCTCGCCATCAAGGGCGCGCACCTCGCCGCGGACACGATCGAGACGGCGCTCGCGCGACCCGACGAGGAGCGCGCGGCGGGCGCGAGCTACGAAGAGCAGATCCGCAGCGCGGCTGGGCTCTTCTTGGGAGCGGTGCAGTCGTTTTATCGCGGTGAGCTCCGCAGTCTCTTGTTCGAAGAGCCGCAGCGCAAGCCGATCCGCCAGCTCATCACGTCGATGCTGAGCGGCGACGTCTTTCACGCGCCGGGCAAGGCGCCCGCGTGGGTGTCTTATCTGCGGCAACAGTACCCGGCGCGATTCGCCTAGCTGGGAGCCTGGTGTCGAATGCCGCGACGCCGAAGCGACGATTTCCACGACCGCGGGCACACGCGACCGCCCGCGGCGGTAATTGCGGTATGAGTCGAGGCATGTTCCCAAGGCTCGCCATCCTCGCCGCACTCGCGGCCCTGCCCTTGTCCTGCATCGACACCTCGGGCGCGAGCCATGGCACCGCTGCGAGCTCGAGTGGCAGCGGTGGCGGTGGCAGTGGCGGCGGCCAAGGGGGACACGGCAACGGCGAGCCGCTCGCGGGCGCCGACTGCGATCCGATGGTGCCGACTCAGTGCGGCTTTCCGTTTCCGTCGAACGTGTGGCTGAGAGACGACGCGACGTCGGCGACGGGCAAGCGGGTCAGCTTCGGTGCGACGTCGCTGCCGGAGATGCTCGGTGTGGGGCACCTCGATCCTGCGCTGCTCGCCGACCGCGACGGCTTCTCGCCGAGCCAGGCGCCGATGACGCACCTGCCGGGCGCGACCGACGCCGGGCTCCCGACGCAGGACGACATCGACGCGTCGCTGGCGCTGGAGAGCCCCACGGTGCTGCTCGAGGCCGACACTGGCAAGCCCGTGCCGCACTTCGCGGAGCTCGACGCGAACGGCGAGACGATGGACGAGGGGGCGCTCATGCTGCGGCCGGTCGTGCGCCTGAAGGACGCGACGCGCTACATCGTGGCGCTCCGCAAGGTGAAGGACAGAGAGGGCAAGGCGCTCGCGCCCAACCCGATCTTCGCCGCGCTACGCGACGGCACGCCGCACGACGACCCGACCGTCGCCGCGCGCCGCGACCTCTACGCGGACATCAGGGCGCGGCTCACGAAGGCCGGCTACGCGACGAGCGACCTCCAGCTCGCGTGGGATTACACGACCGCGAGCCGCGAGGACACGACGCGGTGGCTGCTGCACATGCGCGACGATGCGCTCGCGACCGTGGGCGCGCTCGGGCCTTCGTATTCCGTCACCGAGGTCGAAGAGGATCCGAACCCCTATTTGCGCCGCCGGATCCGCGGCAAGATGAAGGTGCCTCTCTACCTCGACAAGGCCGAGGCCGGCGGCCAGCTCGTGTTCGGCGCAGACGGACTGCCGAAACAGAACGGCACGGGCGAGTTCGACTTCGTCGTGCACATACCGAACGCGGCGACCAAGGGAGCGCCGCTCGCCTTGTTGCAGAATGGCCATGGCCTGCTCGGCAGCATGAACGAGGGGCAGAATGGCTATCTCGCCAAGATCGCGGACGTGGGCGGCTTCGTCGCGTTCAGCGTGCCGCTCGTCGGAATGGCGGCGGAGGACGAGGCCACGATTCAGCTCGCGCTCGTGAGCGACTTTGGCCTGTTCAAGGGCGCAGTCGGACGGCAGCACCAAGGCATCCTCAACAGCCTGCTCGCGATGCGAATGATGGCCGGGAGGTTCGTCGACGATCCGAACGTGCAATTCGACGGCAAGAGCGCCATCGATCCCACGAAGCGATTTTATCGCGGCGACAGCCAAGGCGGGATCTTCGGCGGCACGTACATGGCACTCTCGACAGACGTGGAGCGCGGCCTCCTGGGTGAGCCGGGAATGCCATATAACTTGTTGCTCAATCGCAGCGTCGACTTCGAGCCATTTTTCGCGGTGCTCAAAGCGATGTTCAAGAACATGCGCGACATTCAGCTCGTCTTGGGGGTCACGCAGATGCTGTGGGATCGCACCGAGCCGAGCGGCTATGCACCTTATTTGAGCGACGACACCCTGCCCGGCACGCCGAAGCACCAAGTGCTCATTCACGTGGCGCTCGGCGATTACCAAGTTACGCCGCTCGGCGCACACATCATGGCGCGCACCATCGGGGCCAAGAACATCCTGCCGGCGCCGCGCGACATCTGGGGCCTCGAGGGCACGATGGCCCCACATCAAGGCAACGCGATCGTCGAGTTTGACTTCGGGCTGCCCGAAGCACCGAAGAAAAACGTGCCGCCCAAGGGGCCGGGCTTCCCCGAGGACGGCGATCCACACGACAAGGTCCGCGTGCTCGACAGCGCGATCGCCCAGACGATTACCTGGCTGCGCACGGGCGTCGTCGAGCAAGCGTGCGACGGCAAGTGCGACCCGGAGTGACCCGGCCCGGGGTTCCCCGGGGTGGCTCGAGCTCCCGTCGCCGGAGCCCTCCGGCCGTCGCACGCCAATGGCTCGTGACGCGGGCCGCCGGCTCGTAGTGCGGGCCGCGACCTCGACGACGCGTCACTCGCCGTCGTCGGGTGCGCCCTCGCCGCGGGGTCCGGGACGTCCGCGCCGGCCCTGCTTCCCGCGGTTTCCTTGGCGGTGAACCTTCTTTCGCAGCTTGTCGAGCCGATGGACGATCTTGGCGTGCTCCTTCGGGGTCAGCTCCTTCTTCAGAGCCTCGAACTGCTTGTCGCGCAGCGCCACCGTCTTCTTCGTGGCCTCGCGTAGCTTCGCCAGCGCAGCGTCGTAAGCGGCTTGGTCGTCGCTGTCGGCTTTGAAGAGCTCGCGGAGTTGCTTCCTCGCCGTCCGGACCTCTTCGCGCACCTTGCGGCGCTCGGGCTCGAGCGCGTCGAAGATGGCCTCGACCTTCTTGGCCTTCTCCTCGCTCAAGCCGACCTTCTCGCGCAGGACCTTGCCACGCATCTTCTTGACGCGCTCCTGGACCTCGGCGGTCGGCGGCGCGCCGTCATCGTCTTCGGGCTGTGCGTAGGCCGGTCCGCTGAGGGAGAGTGCGAGGGCGGCGCCGGCGATCCAAAGGGCAATGCGAGTGTGCTTCATGGTGACCTCTAGTGGTTCGGCCGCGAGCGGGAGGGCCGCGGCGTCGGGGTTCGCATGGAAGTGCCGCGCGAGCGTGGGACGTTAGCCCTCAGCTCTCTTCCAGCAGGATTGCGTACAGGGCAACGAGCCTTGATGCGCTGGCGGCGCTGGGCGCGGCGAGGAGGTCGAGATCCGACAACGGCTCGAGCGGCTCGGCCTCGGAGCCGAACTCGGCGCCGGCCTCGTGCGCCGCGTCGCCCGCGAATGCGAGCGCATCACCGACGAGCGCCGCGACGACGGGATCGTTCGCGTCC
>SYFR01000345.1 GCA_005800325.1 Myxococcales bacterium
CGTGGCCAGGGCCTGAAGATGCGCGTCATCGCGTTCGATCCCGTGCTCACGCAGGATCGCGCCGCGGCGCTCGGCATCGAGCTCGTGCCGCTCGAGCAGGTGTTCCGCGAGGCCGACGCCATCACGGTGCACACGCCGCTCACGCCCGAGACGCAGGGCCTCATCAACGACGCCGTCGTGCCGAAGCTGAAGAAGGGCGTGTTGCTCGTGAACTGCGCGCGCGGCGGGATCTACGACGAGGGGGCGGTACTGCGCGGCCTCGAGAGCGGCCACATCGGCGGCGCCGCGTTCGACGTGTTCGTCGAGGAGCCGCCGCCCGCCGAGCATCCACTCTTGAAGCACGACCGCGTGATCGCCTCGCCCCACCTCGGTGCGTCGACGGTCGAGGCGCAGGTGCGCGTCGCGGTGCAGATCGTCGAGCAAGCGATCGCGTTCCTCATGACCGGAGAGATCAAGAACGCCGTCAACGTGCCGTCCTTGTCGGGTGACGCCGCCAAGACCGTGGCCCCCTGGGTCACGCTCGCCGAGCGGCTCGGCAGGTTCCTCGCGCAGGTCGAGCGCCTCGCGCTGAAGTCCATCGACGTCGAGTGCTTCGGCGACGCCGGCGCGCAGGGCGTCGATCTCGTCGGCAGCGCCGCGGTCGCCGGCTATTTGCAGCACTTCCTCGAGGTGCCGGTGAACTCGGTCGCCGCGCCGCACCTCGCGACCGATCGCGGCATCACCGTCCGGCGCCTACGCAGCACGGGCGCGCGCGGGGCGTTCGCGTCCGAGGTGGTCGTGCGCATCGTCGGTCAAGGTGGCGAAGAGCGCATCGCGGCCGGCACCCTCGGCAGCGACGGCACCCCGCGCCTCGTCATCTGGGGGGATTTCGACATCGAGGCACACCTCGGCGGCGCGGCGCTCGTCGTCTCGAGCGTCGACCGCCCGGGCGTCATCGGCTTCCTCGGCACGGTGCTCGGCGAGGCGGGCATCAACGTCGCGTCGGTGCACCTCGGAAAATCCAGCGCGGGCCGCGCCCTCAGCATCTGGAACCTCGACGACGCGGTGCCGGCGCGCGTACTCGAAGAGGTGCGTGCCTCGGCGAACGTAGTGAGCGCGGTCGCGGTCGCGCTCTAGCGTTCTCGGCCCGAATTGGGCCCATCTGCGTCGTTGCCTTCATAGCGAAGGGACTCACGCACATGGGTACATGGGTGCGCTCCGTTCCTCACTCCTCGTCGCCTAGCATCTGGACCCAGCTGGGGCCGAGAGCGGCCCGGGCGCGGAAATCGTGCAAATTTAGGCGATTTCCGCGAGGTTTTCTTGTCCCGCGGCTCGACGCCGGGTTCTTGGTGTGAAATAGCCCATGGCCGTGCGAGGCATCGTCCACAGCGTGATCTTGGTCGTGTCGGGCCTCGTGCTCGGCTGGCCGGCGCCGGTGCGCGCGCGGCCCCAGGAAGCACCGCCCGTCGCGATCACGGCTCCGCTCGAGGCGCCCGGCGCCCTCCGAACTGCGCCGCCGTCCGCCGTCGACGCGCCACGAGCGCCCGCGAGCGAGCCCGCAGCCTCCGACGCCAAGGCCTCCGATGACGCCTCCGGCGATAGGGCCGACGCGACGGCGCGCGCGGATCGAAGCGAGGGCGATGCGCCGGCGGCAGCGAAAGGCGCTGCGGAAGGAGGCGAGAGCAACGCGCCGAAGAAGGACTGGAAGCGCGACGGCATCAACCCGTGCAACACGCCGGACCCCGGCTTCGGGATCTACGCGCCGTGGTCGCGCAACGTCTCGATGGGCCAGCTCCTCGCGCCCGAGCGCGGCGGCCTCACGAAGAGCGGCGGCTTCGATCTCATCGTGCACTTTCACGGCCACTTCCCGATCCGCAAAGAGTTCGTGAAGGTCGCCAAGGGGCAGGTGCTCGTGGCGATCGATCTCGGCATCGGCTCGGGCGCGTACTCGAGCGCGTTCGCCTCGCCGCGCACCTTCGAGAGGCTGCTCGAGAGCGTGAAGACCGAGATGGCGCGCAAGAGCGGCCGCAAGAAGGTCTACATCCGCAAGCTCGCGCTCTCGTCGTGGAGCGCGGGTTACGGCGCGACGGCGCAGATCCTCCAGCAGCCTGCGGGCAAGAGCGTCGACGCCGTGATTCTGCTGGATTCGCTCCACGCGAGCTACATCGACCCCGCGCAGAAGACGATCGCCCCGGCGAGCCTCGCGCCCTTCGTCGCGTTCGCGCAAGAGGCGGCGCGCGGCAAGAGGCTCATGTACCAGAGCCACTCGTCGATCATCCCGCCGGGCTACGCGTCGACGCGTGAGGTCTCGCACTTCGTGGTCGGCAAGCTCGGCGGCTCACTGCGGGACGCGCAGCGCAAGGACGTGCTCGGCCTCGAGATGTTCGAGCGCTTCGAGCGCGGCAATTACTTCGTGCGCGGCTATCATGGCGACGACAAGCCCGATCACTGCGCGCACCTCGGCCTCATGCGCGACGTGCTGAGGACGCACCTCGGCGCGCGCTGGCAGTCGCCTCGAGGCAGCGGCTCGGGCAAGCTCGCGCTACGCAAGGCCGACAAGGGCGAGACCGGCGACGGCGCCGAGAAGAGCGCGTTCTTGCCCGAGAAGGAGCTCAAGGTACCGCCCGGCGGGCAGCTGCACATCGTCGCCGAGGGGCAGTCGCTCGCGCGGATCGCCAAGCGCTATCAGGTTTCGGTCGAGGCGATCCGCAGCGCGAACGGCATGGGAGAAAAGAGCCGCATCAAGCCGCGACAGAAGCTCGTCATCCCGCCGAAGAAGGCCGCCGTCGTGCCCAAGAAGAAGTCCAAGCCCAGCCCCGCGAAGATCAAGCCGAAGGCGGCGAGCGCAACTTAGCTGGTGTGGCGGATCAGAGCTCCGCGGCCCAAGAAAACAGCGAAGTCGAAGGCGTCGAGCGACGTTACTTCGCAAGCTCGGTGAGCGCCGCGCTCGCCGCCGGAGCCTTGCGCTTGCGCAGATCGATGCACGCGTCCGCGAGCTCGAGGGCCTCGTCGAGCCGACGCCGCGAACCCCCGATTTTCTCGAGGATCGGCGTCAGCCCGACGCCCGCACGCGCGCGCTCTCCCGGATCGCAGACGCGCGCGACGACGCCGACGATGTTGGAGGCGCCGAGTCCGTCGGTCTTCTCTGCGAGCTCGACGAGGTGCGCGATGAGCCACGCGATGAGCACGGCGCGCGAGTCGGTCCACTCGGCGGCCGCGCGCGCCAGGTAGACGAAGTCGCCCGACCGCACCGTTCCATCCAGCACGAGCGAGAGCGCATCCGAGAGTCCCGCTTTGGGGCTCAAGCTGCCGAGGGCGCGCACCGCTCGCGTGCGGTCTTCGCTGGTCTTGGCCTCTTTGAGCAGAGCCACGAGCGCGTCCTTGTCGACAAAGCCGTGGCGCGCGGCCACGCGCAGCGCGACGCCGGCCGTGTCCGGATCGATCGACGCGGTGTTCTTCCGGTAGCGAGCGACGCGGCTCTTCGCCTCCGCGAGGAGCGCCGCATCGGACGTGTGGATGGCGAGCGCCTCGAGCACGCGGAGGCGGAGCAATTTGTCATCCTCGGGCTCGCCGCGCTTGGCGTCCCAGCCGAGCTTCTTCGCGCGCGCACCGTAGACGCGGGCGACCCAGCGCTCGAACGCCGGCCTCGCCGCGGCCTCGACGAGCGCGTCCTCGATGCGCGGGAGCTGATCGAGCGTCGCCTCGACGACCTGCCGCACGGCCTCGCCCTGCCACTCGCCGAAGAACGAGAGGAACGTCGCGGGGAGGAGCTCGCCCCGCTGCATCAGCGCCCAGCTGTCGTAGACGAGGCCCACCCGCTCACGCGCGTCGAGCTTGGTCGGGCTCTTCCACAGATGCACGAGGTCGGGCTCACCGAGCGCCGAGCGGTAATAGCCGCGCAAGCCTTCGTTCGGCACGAAGTACGCGGGGCACGCCTCGAGCGGCACGGTCTTCTTCTCGCCGTCGACGAGGACGCAAGCGCGCTTCTGCTCGCTCGCGGCGAGCGCGCCGTCGCGGGGCACGAGCGGCGCTTTCGATGCGTAGCGAAAGCACACCGGGATCTTCCACCGCGTAAGCGAAGGGCTCGGGCGGGCACGCAAGCGGTAGCGCTCTTGCGACAGCTCGACCGAAGCGCCGGCTTCCGTGCACGTCACGTTCGCGCGCACGACGGGCACGCCCTCCTGATCGACGAAGCTCGCGGCGACGCCCGCGATGTCCTTGCCCGAGGCCTCGCCGAGCGCAGCGAAGAGGGCACCGCTCTCGGCGTTGCCGAAGGCGTTGCGCGCGAGGTAGCTCGACACGCCGCGTCGAAAGGCGTCGTCGCCGACGTAGGCGTGCAGCATGCCGAGCACGGCGGCGCCCTTCACGTAGGTGATCCCGTCGAAGGCCTCCTCGGCCTCGTAGGTCGTGCGCACCGGCTGGCGCACGCGGCGCGCGGAGTCGAGCGCGTCGAGCTCCATGACGCGCCCGGTGGACGAGAGATCCTCGAGGCCCGCGTTCATGTCGGGGTAGAGGCGGTCGAGGATGAGCGACTCGAAATACGTGGCCATCCCCTCGTTGAGCCA
>SYFR01000038.1 GCA_005800325.1 Myxococcales bacterium
AGCCCGTCAAGGTCGACGAGCCGGACATCCCGACGGCGATCATCATGCTCCGCGGTCTTCGAAACAAGTTCGAGGAAGCCCACGACGTGATCGTGCAGGACGAAGCGGTGACGGCGGCGGTTCGGCTCTCAGCGCGCTTCATCCAGGGACGTCAGCTGCCCGACAAGGCGGTCGATCTGCTCGACACCTGCGCGGCGCGCGTGCGCGTGTCCTTGCAGCAGAAGCCCGCCGACATCGAGGACTGCGAGGTCCTGATCACGAACCTCGAACGCGAGCTCGCGGCGCTCGAGCGCGACGAGAAGGCGGGCATCGAGATCGACCGCTCGCGGGTTGAGGATCTGCACCAGCAGATCGCCCAGTCGAAGGACAACCTGGTGAAGTTGTCGGCGGACTACGCGAAGGAAATGGGCTGCGTGAAGCTGGTCATCGACGCGCGCGAAAAGATGAACGCAGCGGCGAACGAGGGCGAGAAGGCGCAGCTGCGCGAGGGCGTCAAGGCGGCGATCCGCGACATGAAGGCCGCTCAGGGCGAGGTGCCGCTGATTCGCCCGGACGTCGACGAGGCGATGATCGCGGCCGTCGTGGCCGCATGGACGGGCGTCCCGGTCGGCAAGATGGTCGCCGACGACGTCCAGGCGCTCGTCAACATGGAGAAGCTCCTCATCGAGCGCATCAAGGGCCAGGATTGGGGCATCACCGCCATCAGCAAGGAGCTTCGCTCCGCGCGCGCGGGCCTCAAGGCGCCCGAGCAGCCGCTCGGCGTGTTCTTGGTCGTCGGCCCGTCCGGCGTCGGCAAGACCGAGACGGCGCTCGGCATCGCCGATCTCATGTTCGGCGGCGAGCGCATGATGGTCACCATCAACATGAGCGAGTTCCAAGAGAAGCACACGGTCAGCCGCCTCATCGGCTCGCCTCCCGGCTACGTGGGCTACGGCGAGGGCGGCATGCTCACCGAGGCGGTGCGCCATCGCCCGTACACCGTGGTGCTCCTCGACGAGTGCGAGAAGGCCGACCCCGACGTCCTCAACCTCTTCTACCAGGTGTTCGACAAGGGCATGCTGAGCGACGGGGAGGGGCGGCTCGTCGACTTCAAGAACACGGTCATCATCCTGACGAGCAACCTCGCGACCGACAAGATCACGAACACGGTGGTCGCGGCCTGGGAGGACGGCGAGACGCCGAACGTCGCCGAGATCATCGAGAACATCAAGCCGACGCTCTCGGCTCACTTCAAGCCGGCGCTCCTCGCCCGCATGACGGTGGTCCCGTTCCTGCCGATCGCGCCCGAGGCGTTGGCGATGATCACGAAGCTCAAGGTCAATAAACTGATGAAGCGCCTGCGCGCGACGCAGAACATCGACGCGAGCTACACGGACAAGGTGGTGCAGCTCATCGCGAGCCGCTGCACCGAGGTCGACACGGGAGCGCGCAACATCGATCACATCCTGCGCTCGACGCTCATTCCCCAGCTCTCGAGCGAGATCCTGGCGCAGATGGCCGAAGGACGCGTGGTCGAGAAGCTCGTCGTCGACGTGGACGGGAGCAACAACTTCACCAGCAGCTTCTCCTACGCCGCGGCAGAGTGAGTCGCTGGCTCGCGCGAGGCTGGCTCGCGCGAGGCTGGGTCACGCGAGGCTGGGTCACGCGCGGCTGGGTCACGCGCGGCTGGGTCACGCGCGGCTGGGTCACGCGCGGCTGGGTCACGCGCGGCTGGGTCACGCGCGGCTGGATCGAGGCCCCGTCTTTTTGGCCCTCGGCGCGGAATTCCGCGACGCTGCCCTCGTCATGAGAGCATCGTCACCGAGGGTCAGGGTCGGGGTCTTGGGCGTGCTCGGCGCCATCTGCGCGGCGGCATCCGGCTCGGGCTGCTTTCCTCCGCCGCCGCCGGTCGAGCCCGAGGCCTGCAACGTGCAGATCGTGACCGTCGGCCTCTACGCGGACGAGCTCATCAACCCGAACGAGTCCGAGAAGCCTCGGCCCGTCGTCGTGAGGCTCTATCAGCTCGCGAGCGATCTCAAGATGGTGAACGCTCGCTACGACGACGTGCTGTTGCACGACAAGGAGACGCTCGGCGAGGACATCCTCAAGGTCGACGAGATCGAGGTGTTTCCGAACGACCTGGTCGAGCTCAAGTTCGAGCGCCTGCCGCCGGCCTCGACGCTGGCCGCGGTCGCCCTATTTCACTCGCCGGTCGGACAGTCGTGGAAGACGTACTACGAGTTTCCGCCGATGCCGAACACCCCCGAGGCCTGCGGCAAGCCGCCCGGGCCGGAAGGGGAGAAGAAGGAAAAGGGCGCCAAGGAGCCGCAGGCCTTCCCGCGCACGGAGCTCTTTCTGCGCGCGCGCAAGATCGACAACGGCGGCGAGTACGATCCGTCGATGTTTCCGAGCGCGACGCGATTTCGCGCCATCAACCTGCCGAAGGCCTCCGCGGCCCGTGACTCGCAGCAGGCTCCGAGCGTGCCGCCCGCCGGCTCGTGACCGCGCCCCGCGCACTGCTTCGGGACGGGAAACGCCGCGAGAATTCGCCGTTCGCCTTCAGCCCGCGGCGCCGCTCTGCTAACGAGTACCTCGATTCGCCCGTCACCTCGATGGACGCGATGCACTAGAGCGCCGCAACCATGATTCATCCTCGCAAGCCCATTTGGACCGAGGGTCTATTCATGACCCCGCAACACCTGCAGCAGGGGGACAGCTACCACGAGGCGCTGCTGCAATCGCGTGTGCGCGCGCTCGCGAAGTACGACTGGGGCATCACCGACGCCGTGTTCGACGAGCGACTGCTCACGTCGGGGCAGATCAAGGTCGTCAAGTGCCACGGGATCTTCCCCGACGGCACGCCGTTTCTGGTGGGCGATCGCGGCGAGGACGTGGTCGAGGCGCGCCCGGTCGAGGGGCATTTCCCGGCGGCGATCGAGTCGCTCGACGTGTTTCTCGCGGTGCCGAACCTTCGCGAGCAGCAGGCCAACACGGCGCTCGACGCGGCGAAGGCGAGCCCCGCGATCCGCTACGTCGCGCAGCAAGTGACGGTGCCCGACCTCAACACCGGAAGGAACGAGCAGTCCTTCACGTGGGCGCGCACCAACATGCGGATCCTGTTCGGCACCGAGCCGCGCGACGCATTTCACACCATTCGCATCGGGCAGCTCGTGCGCGATCGCACCGGCGCGGTCGTGCAGCGCGAGGGGTTCGTCCCGTCGCTGCTGCGGATCGGCGGCTCCAAGTGGATCATGAGCAACCTTCGGCGGCTGCTCGATCGCATGGTGGGTCGGCAGAAGCAGCTGTCCGAGTCGCGTCGCATGCGCACCGCGTCGGCCGTCGACTTTCAAGCGTCGGACACGATGAAGTTCTGGATGCTGCACACGCTGAATTCGTACCTGCCGCTCGTGTCGCACACGACCGACCACGGGCAAGCGCACCCCGAGGATCTCTACGTCTTGCTCGCGTCGCTGCTCGGCGAGCTCTGCACCTTCGCGCCGAACGCGGTCCCGACGGATCTGCCGAAGTTCAACTACCTCGAGCTCGGCGACACGCTCGCGCCGATGTTCGAGCGCGCCATTCGCATGATTGAAGAGCTCATCGCGGACAACTACATCATCGTGCCGCTCGATAAGCGGCCGGACGGGATGTATACCGGCAAGTTCGACGACCCAGCGGTGCCGCGAACCCACGACTTCTTCCTCGAGTGCCAGGGATCCGACGACGCGACGCTGCGCGAGCGGCTGCCGAAGCTCCTCAAGGTGGCGGATTGGCAGAGCATCAGTCACATCGTCAACGCCGCCATCCCCGGCGTGCTCTGCGCGGTGGAGTACCGGCCACCCGGCGCCATCCCCGTTAAGCCCGGCATCGTCTACCTGCGGGTAGAGGCAAAAGGCGATTATTGGGAACGCGTGCTCACCTCTGGCACGATTGCGCTCTACCACAACGTGGATCCGCAAAAGGTGAACCTGCGGCTCATCGGCGTGAAGCACGGGAGCCAGTAGGGACGCCGCGCGCGGCAGCAACGATAGGGCGACATTTCAGGCACCGCGAAGCGTCCTCGAAACGACGCCGCAGCACCCTCGGAGAGTCAAATGAGCAGCATGGCGCAGTCGATGTACTGGGTGTGTTCGGACGTTTTGTCCCTGATCCTCCAGCTGCGGAACTCTCAGGACCTTCCGGCGTCCGACATTCTTCAGCGCCGCGTGCTCGGGCTCTTCGACACGATGATGCAGAACGGTCGCGAGGCCGGCATCCCCGAGCTTGATATGACCGACTCGAAGTACGCGCTCGCGGCCTTCGCGGACGAGGTCATCTACCACTCGACCTGGGCGGGCCGGATGACCTGGCTCAGCAACCCGCTGCAGCTGCAGTTCTTCCAGGAGAACACGGCGGGCGATGGGTTCTTCGACCGGCTCGACCAGCTCTACGCGCAACGCGGGCGCGACCACGTGACGCAGGTCTACTTCCTGTGCCTCTCCCTCGGATTTCAGGGCAAATTCCGGCTCGGCCAGCAAGAGGGCCTCGCGGGCGTCGTCGAGGGCGTAGGCAACCACGTCGCCCTCAGCGTCGGTGGCGGCGAGGTGCTCGCGCCGAACGCAGAGCGCAAGGACGGCGGCGCCGGCGCGATCCGCAACGAACTGCCGATCATCGGCATCGCGCTCGGCTTTCTCGTGTTCGCGCTGCTCGTCATCGTCGTCCTGAAGGTCGTGATTGGCTCGCAGGCCAGCGACGTCGCCGACGGGATCCGCAAGCTCATCCCCGCGCAGTAGTTTCCGCGCGCAGAAGTTTGGCCCGCCCACATTGGCCTACGCACAATGCGGAGCATGTGGCTCTGGATCCTGAGCGCGCTGTTCTTGCTCCTCGTGTGGGGCGTCTGGTTCGTCTTGCAGCCGAGTCCGGGTGTCCCCGAGCCCGAGATATTCCCGACCTGGGTCGCGCTGGCGATCACGGCCGTCGTCGTCGTTCTTCTGGTGTTGCTCGTCGTGTTTCGGCGAGTGCGTGCGCGGCGGGCGGCTCGCGCGCTCGAGAAGGCGATTGCCCAGCAGGCGCAGCAGCAGGTCATCGCGGCCAAGCCCGAAGATCGCGCCGAGGTGCAAGAGCTGCAGCGCCAGATGCTCGAGGGCATGCGGGCTCTCAAGGCGAGCCGGCTCGGTGAGGGCGGCGATCCGCTGTACTCGCTGCCCTGGTATGCGATCGTCGGTCCGCCGGGCGCCGGCAAGACGACCGCGATTCGCCACTCGGGCCTGAGCTTTCCGTATCTCGGCGCCGACGGCGGGGCCGTCCGCGGCGTCGGCGGCACGCGCAACTGCGACTGGTGGCTCTCGAACCAGGGCGTGCTCCTCGACACCGCGGGCCGCTGGCTCGAGGCGGAGGACTCGGGCGAGTGGTTCGCGTTCCTCGATCTCGTGAAGCGCTCGCGTCCGCGCAAGCCGCTCAACGGCATC
>SYFR01000039.1 GCA_005800325.1 Myxococcales bacterium
GCGTACGACGTCATGGCGAGCAAGCACATCCGCGCTGACTACAACCTCGCGTTCCCGACCGCCGAGATCGCCGTCATGGGTCCCGACGGCGCGGTCAGCATCGTCTACCGGCGCGAGATCCAGGCGGCGAGCGATCCGGCCGCGGCCAAGGCGGCCTTCGGCGACGAGTACCGCGCGACCTTCGCGAACCCCTACAAAGCTGCCGAGCTCGGCTTCATCGACGAGGTCATCGCGCCGCGCCTGTTGCGCAAGCGGCTCGCCTCGGCGCTCGCGATCTTTCGCGACAAGCGCGAAGAGAACCCGCGTAAGAAGCACGGCAACATCCCGCTTTAGCAGGCTGTTGAACAACGGACCGAGTCGGCGCGCCGAGGCCCCCGCACCCCTCGCGTGGCGAGCCAGAACTTCGGGCAAAATGGTGCCCGCGACTCGATTGGCATCGTTCGGTGCGCTAAGCTCCGCCTCGCGACTCTTGCTTGATAGTCGTTTGGATACAGTGTAAGGAGGCGCGCCCTACATCGGCGCGCCCTCTTGAATGCGCCCTCTCTGGGCGCCTCGGGCGGTGCGAAGGTGCCGCGCGGGCAACTCCA
The DNA here is from genome assembly GCA_005800325.1 of Myxococcales bacterium. Classification (GTDB taxonomy): domain Bacteria; phylum Myxococcota_A; class Polyangia; order Polyangiales; family Polyangiaceae; genus SYFR01. The sequence continues at coordinate 588 of SYFR01000039.1, forward strand.
CTCACACACCTAGGTACGGCGAGGACGAACATGAAATCTTGGCGTTTGGTTTTGGGTTTCCTTGGCATGGGCGTCGTTGCGGCGGCTTGCTCGGTCAAGACGACGTCGACGGACGACGACACGAGCACGGTTGGCGTCGGCGGCAGCGCGACCGCGACGACCACCACCTCCGCGGGCCCGACGACGACCTCCGCCGGCCCGACCTCGACGGCGAGCGGCGTGTCGTGCGACACGGGCGTGATGGCGAAGAGCGACTCGGCCGAGTGCGACGCGTGCTTCAAGTGCGCCCTCCAGGGTCCGTGCAGCACCGAGCGCGGGGCTTATGAGAGCGATCCGGACGCACCGGCATGGCAAGAGTGCGTGTTCGGCGTCAAGGACGACGCGATGAAGCCCGGCTGCCCCGACGACGACGCGGCGACGATGGCGAACGAGTTCCAGGTGTGTCTCGACGCGTGCGACATGGCGACCCCCGGCGTCGAGGACAAGTACCTCGGCCTCCTCAGCTGCGCCATCTGCGGCGAGTGCCCGAACAACTGCGACGCGGCTTCGCTCTGCACCTCCTGACGGGGGCCGGCGACGACGCCCCGACCCGAGGCGCGACACCCACGAGGGCCCCGCTCGTCCGAGCGCCGGGCCCTCGGCCTTTTTGTGGGCTCGGAGCTCCCGGCGGCCCCGTAGCTTCCGCGGATTTTCGTGGCGACGGCGCCTCGGGGGTCGACCTCGGCTCCGCGTCGCGAGGCCGCACGAAGCCGCCCACGTAGCCGCCCACGAAGCCGCCCACGTAGCCGCCCACGTAGCCGCCCACGTAGCCGCCAAGGAATTTCTGGCGACGGCGCGGCGGCGCGTGGTAAAAGGTCGCGCTGGTACGCAGCTGCGTGCCACCAACCGGACGCGCTCGCCATGGTGGAGAGCGCCGCCGCAGCCTCGAGTGCGTCGAGCTCCTGCGGTGCCGCGCCGGGCAAGACTTCCGACTGGCGCCGAGTGTCGCGGGCCACGCTTCCTTTTCAAGAAAGGGAGCCCAGAGCCGCCGCCAGTTTTGACATGTGAGCGCTCGCCATTGGCGGGCGGACGAAAATGAGCGGGAATCTGCTCGTCATCAACGTCGACATTCGAGAGGTGCGGGTCGCCCTCATCGAAAACGGCATCATCGCCGAGCTCCACATCGAGCGACTTTCGCACCGGAGCACGCTCGGCAACATCTACCTCGGCAAGGTCAGCCGCGTGCTGCCGGGGATGCAGGCCGCGTTCATCGACATCGGCCAAGAGCGCGCAGCTTTTCTGCACGTCGAGGATCTGATCCGCCCGGCGGATTTCGACCTCTACTTCACGAAATCGAGCGACGCGCGCTCGAAGGCGGAGCAGCTGCCCGAGAGCGAGCTCGAGGGCGATGCCGAGGCTGCCTCGGCGGATGGGCAAGGGGCGATCGCCGCGGGCCACGACGGCGGAGCAGCGCGCGAAGGCGAGGGCGAGGCTGGGCCGCGGCGGCGCCGTCGCCGGCGTCGCGGGCGCGGGCGCGGTGAAGGAGCGCCGCGCGATGGCGAGGGGGCCGACGCTCGTGGCGCGAATGCTGGCGGGCAAGCAGCTCGCGGCGAAGAGGCTGGCGATGAGGCCGGCGGCGATGAAGCTGGTGGCGACGAGCCGGCCGGTGACGGTGGCGCGTCGGACGACGAGCCGCTCGTCGGTGCGGAGAGCGCTGCTCCGAGCGGCGCCGACGACGCGAACACGGGTGAGGAGCGCGCCGCGAGCGGCGAAGAGAGCGAAGTGGGCGCCGCGAGCGGGGACGGCGCGATCGACGTCGTGGTCGACGAGGATGACGACGATGAGCCGCTCATGCGCTTCGGCTCCATCCATCCGCACGACGGCGAGGCCGCCCTTGACCGCGACACAGGCGACGACGACGCGGGCGACGACGAAGGCGCAGGCGACAGCGAACGCGACGACGACGCGAGCGACGACGAAGGCGCAGGCGACAGCGCGGACGACGACGACGACGCGAGCGACGACGAAGGCGCAGGCGACAGCGCGGACGACGACGAC
>SYFR01000004.1 GCA_005800325.1 Myxococcales bacterium
AGGCGCCTGCCAAGAAGGCGCCTGCCAAAAAGGCGCCTGCCAAGAAGGCGCCTGCCAAGAAGGCGCCTGCCAAAAAGGCGCCTGCCACGACGGCGCCCGCGAAGACGACAGCGCCGAAGGCAGCTACCAAGCTCGCGCCCCAGGCGCCTGCTGCCCCCGCTCAGGCTGCCGCGCCCGCCATGCCCCCGAACTTCGGCATGGACGACGAGTCGGAGTGAGGGGCTGAGATCCGCATCAACTTGGAGTTGAGCCCGCCTGGGTCGAAAGATCGATCAGCGGCGAAGAGGGGCGGAAGCGGCGACGAGACAGGCTCTCATCCCGAAAAAACTGCCAGCGAGGCGCAGCCCAGATGCAGGCGTGTGGACAGGGCTGCGCCTCGCTGTTCTTTTCTTTGCTTCGCTCGCCGCTGGGCCGGTCGCCGTTCGATCGTGCCGCGCCCAGCGTTTTGGAGCCTTCGCCGCCGAGCCCGGTATCGGACGGCGAGCGCGTAGGCGGCCCACTCGCGGAACAGGTCGACGCGAACGTGAGCGCCCGAGCTAACGATCGTTGGTCGTGCTCCCCCCGCGTATCGCGCGCAGCGGGTATTTGACCACGGTCTCTTTGCCGCTCGGGGACGCGGGAAAGGAAATCGTGGCGGCGACGTGTGCGAGGCACCTCGCAGTGCGTGTGTCCTCGGCCAGCACGGAAGGCGGAACGACGTGGGCTGCGCGCACGGCGCCGCCGGGATCGAGCGCCACACGCAACACGACGCGCGCCTCTGCGTCGGTGGTGCCGTCGAGCCAGGGGTCGAAGCAACACGCGAACGGGTGCGCGTGCTCGGCGAGCGCGTCGAGCACCCCTTGCGCGCGATCGCCCGCCTTCGCCTTCTCGCGCGGCACCGCGTTGTTGAAAATCGCGCCACGCGGCGGGAGCACGAGCTGCGCCCGCGGCGACACGCACTCTGCAAGTGCGGTGGCTTCGACCGCCGCCGTGCCTGCCTCCGACTCGGCGCGGGCAGCCGCAGCGCCGTCGGATGCGGACGCGGTGGCTGCGATGGCGCTTTCGCCCGATGGCGCTGTTGGGGGCGAGACGGCGCTCGATGGCGACGCGGCGAGTGCCTTGCCTGGCGTGTCGGGGCCCGCGGCGGGTGGGCGCGGCTCGAGGCGGCCGCATGCGGCCAGCGCAACGGCGGACAGTGCAAGCGCCGAGAGAGCGGCGCCTACGAGCGGCTGACTTTCCACGACCACTGCGGCGGAGCGTAGTGTGGCGAATCAGAGATTCGCCAACTAAAACGCGCGTGCGGTTGCGGCGAGCGCGCACGCAGTGCAAGAGCCACGTCGTGGCGCAACCGCCGGCACGCAGCACGGCGGTGGAGCCGCCGACCGGAAGCCCCTGGGACGAGCCGCTCGACGGTGCCGCGCTCGCCTTCATCGATCTCGAGATGACCGGGCTCGAACGCGAACGCGATCGCGTCGTCGAGATCTGCGTCGAGCGCGTTCGCGGCGACGTGGTCGAAGCATGCGTGACGAGCTGCGTGCGGCCGGACGGCGACGTCAGCGGTGCGGGCGACAAAATCCACGGAATTTCACGCGAGGAGCTGGCGGCGGCTCCGCCTTTTTCGGCGCTCGCTGGCGACGTTCTGCGCGTGCTCGAGGGCGCGGTGCTCGTGGCGCACGCGGCCGAGCACGACGTTGCCTTCTTGCGGGAGGAGCTTCGGCGAGCAGGCGTCTGCTGGCAATGCGAGCACTTCCTCGACACGCTCGACCTCTCGCGCCGCGCCTTCAATTTCAAGAGCCATCGCCTCGTGTCGCTCGCGAAGGAGCTCGGCATCGACAGCACGCGGGCGCACCGCGCCGAGAGCGATGTGCGCGTGCTGCGATCGGTGTTCGCTCACATCGTGCGTGAGCTTCGGCCTTCGACGCCGCGCGACCTCTGGCACGTGCGGACGGGGGCGGCCCACGTCCGTCCGGAGATCCTCGCGGCGGTGGAGACCGCGTTGGCGGCGCGGGCGCCGGCCAACGTTCGCTATCGATCGTCGGGGCGCGCGGCGCGGGACCTCGTATTTCACGTCACGGCGCTGCGCAGGGACGTGGACCCACCGATCGCGATCGGCTATCTCGATCACTCTCGCGGGCGCCGGGAGCTCAGACTCGATCGCATCCTGAGTTTCGAGCTGCTGGTTCGCGGGTGAGCGAGGCCACTTGACCATGTTTTCTTCTCGACCGAGGCTCGGTGCCGCGATGGCGGGCGCATGGCTCGCTGCGACTGGCGCGATTTCGTGCACGGCGCCAAACACGCCCGCGAGCGCGCGACCCGAGCGCGCCGAGCGGTGGTATCAGCGCGCCATCGGCGAATATCGCCGCGTCGCGATGGACTCCGCGTTCGACTCGGCGAGGCAGGCGCTCGAGCTGGTGCCAAGCGATCCGGACGTCCAGATCCTCGCGGCGCGCGTGGCGCTCGCGCGGCTCGAGTACGACGAGACGATTCGCCTCTTGAAGAATGTGCCGGGGTCGGCGGCCGCATCGCTGCGCGGACGCGCGCATTGGTACCGGGGCGACAGCGATCGCGCGGCGGACGAGCTCGAGCAGCTGCTCGCGGATCCGGAGATCGTCGACGCTTGGGCCAAGCAGATCGCGCAGCTCGCGCGGCGTGGCGCCGGTCGCAAGCCGTTCGACATGACCGCGACCGAGGGCCAGCTCGCCACGGTCGAGATGACCCGCATGCAGCCGGGTAGTCAGCCGCTCTTCATCGTGCCGGTCGAGATCGACGGCGAGCAGGCGCTCGCGCTGGTCGCCACCGGAACCGCCGAGGTGATGATCGACGCAGCCGCACGCACCGAGCCCGCGTGGCTCTCGCTGCGCTTCGGCAAGCGACTCGAGGTGCGCGACGTCCCCGCGCTCACGCACGATCTCTCGGGGCTCTCTCAGCAGCTTGGCGCGCCGATCAAGGCGCTCCTCGGCGCCAACCTCCTGCGTCGGCTTCAGGTGACGATGGACTACCGCGGCCGGCAGTTCGTCGCGCGCGCGTTCACTCCTCCGCCGCCTCCGGTCGCGACGCGGGTCGACGTCTTCTACGTGCGCGGTGGCGGCATGATCGTTGGCAGCAGTCTCGGTGAGCGTGACAACGCCAACGCACCGATGCTCGTCGACACGAGCATGGGCTTCGCGCTCGCGCTCGACGCCGGCGGGTGGAAAAAGGTCGGCGTCGATTCGGCGACTCTCCCCGTCCTCGGCGGAGAGGGCGCGGGAGAGATCCGCGCAGGCAGCGTGCCGGCGTTCACGCTCGGTGCGTTCTCCATGCCCGCGGTGCCTGCCGTCTTCGGTCCCACCTTCGAGAAGCTCGAGCGCGAGCTGGAGGTCGACATCGACGGCATGTTGGGCACGGGCATGTTGGCGGCATTTCGCGTGACGCTCTCGGATTTCGGGCGTGTCATGTGGCTCGAGCAGTCGCCGCCGGTCCCGCCCGCGGCGCCGATCGATCCCGCGATGTTCGAGGAGGCCCTCGGCGTGGGCGCGCCGAAGGAAGTTCCGCCCCCCAAGCGCGAGGTTCGCGGCGCGGATCCGGGCACGCTGCCCCCGACCTTGCCGGCAGACGTGGAGTCGGTGCCGTGAGCTCCACCGTCGCCGTCTACGCCGGGAGCTTCGATCCGGTGACGCTTGGTCACCTCGATCTCATCCGACGCGCATCAAGGCTCTTTTCGCGCGTCGTCGTCGCGGTCGGGCGACACCCGACCCGGCAGCCGCTCTTCGATGTCGACGAGCGCGTCGAGCTCTTGCGCGGCGCGACGAGCGGGCTCACCACGGTCGAGGTCACGTCGTTCGACGGGCTCTTGATTCACTACTGCGCGAAGATCGGCGCGAGGATCCTCATTCGCGGCCTGCGCCACTCGATGGACTTCGAGTACGAGCTCCAGATCGCTCAGGCCAACGTCGACATGGCACCCGACGTCGAGACCGTGTTTCTCCCCACTTCGAGTAAATACGGCTTCATCACCGCGTCGCTCGTGCGCGAGATCGCGAGCCACGGCGCGGACGTCAGCCGCTACGTGCCGCCGAACGTGCTCAGCGCGCTCGCGGGGCGATTTCCGCCCGCGTGAGGTTCGCGAGTGCGTCGAAGAACGGCGCCGGCTCGAGCCTTGGTGGCGCGGCCTGTCGCATGGGCGTCGGCATGAACAGCAACACGAAGAGAACGAGGCACCCGACGGCCACGACGCGGCGTCCAGAGCTCAGCCGGCTCGGCTCGGTGGGCGGGTGATTCGCGCCGGCCGCGCGCGTCATGAGGCCGAGCAGCACGAACCACACGAGCCACACCGAGCCCGGCTCGATGGCACGGAAGGCGGCGAGGTTGTAAGCGAACACGCCGAGCAACGCCGCGTGCAGCACGCGCGCGATCCGGTCCTGACGCTCGCCGAACAGCGCATAGGCGATGTGTCCGCCGTCGAGCTGCGCGATCGGGATGAGGTTGAGCACGGTGACGAACAAGCCGGCCCATCCCGCGAAGGCCACGGGGTTGAGGAGCACGTCGTGGCCCGGAGGGATCTCGCCGAGGACGAGGCGCTTGAGCGCTAGGTACAGAAGCGACTGCCCCTCGACGTAGCCGCCGCTCGGCACGACGACGGGAGATTGCGCGAGTCCGATCGCGAGCACCGGCAGCGCGACGAGGAGCCCGGCGAGCGGCCCCGCGGCGCCGATGTCGAGCAAGGCGTTGCGCGAGCGGATCCGCTCGGGCATCGAGATGACCGCGCCCATCGTGCCGAACGGGCTGAGGAGCGGCAGCGGAATGAAATACGGCAGCGACGCGGGCACGCGATGGAGGCGCGCAGCGAAGTAATGGCCGAACTCGTGGAATACGAGGATGGTCATCATCGGCACGCCGAAGGTCCAGCCGTGCCGCAGGTTGTAGAGAACGCCGAGGAGCGTCATCTCCACGTCGTCGGGAAAGGTCTGTAGCGATCCGGCGACGAAGACCGAGAACAGCGTCGCGACGAACAGCGCGAGGTGAACGGCGGGCCGCGCGCCAGGGTGCCGCGCGTCGTCGTGTGGCGCGTCGTCGTGTGGCGCGTCGTCGTGCATCGCCGCTCGCTCTAGCACACGCGTGAAACTGCGCGCGGCGCCTCCTCTTCCTCGATGCCGCGAAGGCGGGGAACTACTAATTAGGTGGCGAACCTCTGATTCGCCACACTAGGGTGCGCGCACCATCGTGACGGCGGAGACGGCAGCGCTCGAAGGGGGGACCTTTCGCAGCGAGCTCCGCGAGCTCCTCGGGCTCGCGATGCCGATCGCGCTGGCGCAGCTCGGCCTCATGGCGCTCGGGGTGGTCGACACCGCGGTCGTCGGTCGGCTCGGCGAGCGCGAGCTCGGCGGCGTGGGGCTCGGCAACGCGGTGTTCTTCACGATGGGGCTGTTCGGCGCGGGCCTCTTGCTCGGCTTCGACCCGCTCATCGCGCAGGCGATCGGCGCCGAACGCAAGGACCGGGCGCGCGCGCTCATGTGGCAAGGCACGTGGGTGGCGGGCGTCGTGACGGTGCCCGTGGCGCTCGCGACGTCGCTCATCGCGCACGCGCTCGATTCGCTCGGCGTCGAACCCGCGACCGCGGCGCTCGCTGCGCGCTACGTGGACGCGCGCCTCCTCGGGCTGCCGCCCTTCTTGGCGTTCATGGTCGTGCGCGTCTTCTTGCAGGCGCACGGGCTCACGCGACCGATGCTCGTGAGCGTGGTCGTCGCCAACGTCATCAACGCGCCGCTCGCGTGGCTGCTCGTCCACGGCGACCACGGCCTCGTGCGCATCGGTCTCCCTGGCATCGGCGTGCCGGCGCTCGGAGTCTTAGGCGCTGGGCTCGCGAGCACCGTGGTCGCGTTCATTCAGCTCGCGATCGTGGGCAACGCTGCGCTCGCCGTCGAGCGCGGCTCGCACCCGTGGCGTCCCAAGCCGCGCGAGTGGAGGGCGCCGCTCGGGCTCGGTGTGCCGGCGGGGCTGCAGCGACTCGCCGAGGCGGGCGCCTTCAGCATCACGGGCGTTCTCATGGCGCGGCTCGGCACGCTGAGCGTCGCGGCTCATCAGGTCGCGATCACGCTGTCGTCGGTAACCTTCATGGCGTGCCTCGGCTTGAGCGCCGCGGCCTCGGTGCGGGTCGGCCACGCCATCGGTCGCGGCGACGTGGCGCACGCTCGCCGTGCGGGGCTCGTCGCGCTCGTCGTGGCGGCGGCGTACATGCTCGGTTGCGGCGTCGCGTTCGCGCTCGCTCCGCGGTTCCTCGCGCGCTTTCTCACCGACCAAGAGGCCATCGTCCTCGCGTCGGGGCCGCTCATCTTCGTCGCGGCGGTGTTTCAGATCTCCGACGGATTGCAGGTCGTCGCGACGGGAGCTCTGCGTGGAGTGGGAGACACGACGCTGCCGCTCGTCTTGAACCTCGTCGGCTACTACGCGCTTGGGCTGCCTATTGGCATGTTGCTCGCGTACGAGCTCGGACTCGGGGGCGTCGGCCTCTGGTGGGGTTTGTGCATCGGCCTCAGCGTCGTCGCGATCGCGCTCACGCTTCGCTTTGCGCGTGTCACGCGGGGCTCGATCGCCGCGCTCGAGATCTAGGGGATGCGCGATCAGAGGCCGAGCAGCGTGCGCGCCTCGAACAGATCCGAGACGACGTAAGGGGTGAGCGGTGCGAACGCGCCGCGATCGCGCTCGGGGACCGCGATCACCGGGATCCCGGCCGCTACGCTCGCCGTCACGCCGGCCACCGAGTCTTCGAGCACGACCGCGCTGCTCGGATCGACCGCCAGGGACTCGGCGGCGCGCGCGAAAATGTCGGGCGCAGGCTTCGGGCGCGCGACGTCCTCGCCGGACACGATCGCGTGAAAGCGCGGCGCGAGTGAGAAGCGCCGAAGGACGCCGTCGATGAGCGGGCGCGTTGACGACGACGCGACCGCGAGAGGGATCGACGCCGCTCGAGCCGCGTCGAGGAGCTCGCCACAGCCGGGCATCAGCGAGAGCTCGTCGAGCCGCGTGAGGAACGCGGCGACGAGCCAGCGCACGCCCTCTTCGACAGTGACTTCGAGCCCGATTTCGCGGCGCATTCGCGTGATCGCGCTCGCAAGACCTTGCCCGGTGCACTGGCTCGCGAGCTCGTCGGTCCAGGCGAGGCCGTGCTCCGCCGCGAGCGCGTGCTCTACCCGCCACCAGAGCGGCTCGCTGTCGACCATCAGGCCATCCATGTCGAGCAGGAGCGCGCGGGCGGGGCTCGGGAGCGCCATCGACCTCCGCTACCATGGGGGCTCGTGAAGCGCGATTCGATCCTCCTCGTGCCGCTCGTCCTCGTGCTCGCGCTCGCGCTTGCCCTCGCCCTGTGGCGCGAGGGACCGGGGCCCGTTCGCGCCGAAACTGCGCCGGACGCGTTCTCCCCGCAGCGCGCCTTCGAGGCTCTCGCCGAGGTGCTGGGTGACCAAGCGCCGCACCCCGTCGGCAGCGAGGCGAATCGTCGCGTGCGCGAACGAATCGTAAGCCGATTGGAGCAGCTCGGCCTCGCGCCCGAGGTCGAGCGCGGCGAAGCCTGCGGGTTTCGCGGGCGGTGCGAAGGCGTCGAGAACATCCTCGCGGTGATCCGCGGCTCGGGAGCGCGCGAGACGGCCGTGATGCTCGCGTCGCACTACGACTCGGTGCCCGCGGGCCCCGGAGCGAGCGACGACGGTCTCGGCGTGGGCGTGGCGCTCGAGACGGCGCGCGTGCTCCTGGGCGGGCCGCCGCTCCGGCGCGATGTCGTGCTTTTGTTCGCCGACGGCGAAGAGGTGGGGCTACTCGGCGCTCAGGTGTTCGTGCGCGACCACCCGCTCGCACGACGCGTGGTCGAGGTCGTCAACGTCGACGCGCGCGGCACCTCGGGCGCCGGCTTGCTCTTCGAGACCAAGCGTGTCGGCGTGGCGTCGGCGCGCAGGATGGCGCGCGTTCTCCCGCGTCCGCACACGAGCTCGCTCTTCAGCGCCGTCTACCAGCAGATGCCGAACGACACGGATCTCACCGTCTTCGGAGGCGCCGGCATGCGCGGCTACAACCTCGCCGTCATCGGCGATGTTCGCTACTACCACACGGCCAAGGACGATCTCGCGCATGTGGAGCTCGCGAGCCTGCAGCACCTCGGCGACGGCGCGCTCGCCCTCGTGCGTGAGCTGGCACAGTCGACCGACGCGGTGGCCACCGCCGACGAGACGCCCGCCGTGTGGTTCGACTGGCTCGGCCTCGCGATCGTGGTGTGGCCAGCGTGGTGGTCGCCGCTCCTCGCGCTCACCGCCGTCGCGATCACCCTGGGCGCCGTATTCGTCGCCTCTGCTAGCTCGAGCGCGCGGTCCCTGGTCCGCGACGCCACGCTCTCGGCGCTCGCCATCGTCGGCCTGCTCGCCCTGCCGTCGGCGCTCACGGCCGCCTGCACGTTCGGCGTGCTCGGTCCGTTTTCGCGCGGCGGGTGGCACGAGCTCCCGTGGCCCGGCGTCGCGGCGGCGGTCGGCATGGCGTGCCTCGGCGCCGGCGTCGCCTCGCACGCGGCGCGAAGTGGCGGCTTCGTCGCGCGTCTCGTCGGGGCTGCGGCTTCTTCGAGCGTGTTGGCGACGCTCGTGGCGCTCGTCGCGTCATCGGCCTCTGCCCTCTTCGTCGTGCCTGCCCTCGCGCTCGCGACGGCGGCGCTGGTGGCGGCGTGGCACGTGCGACGCGCGCACGGGAGCGCTCCGAGCCCACGCGGGATCACCGACGCAGCGCCGAGCGAGATGGCCGCCAAGAGCGAGATGGCCGCGCAGAGCGAGATGGCCGCGCAGAGCGAGGTGGCCGTGAAGAGCGAGATGGCCGCGGGTGGAGTGCCGCTCCTCGCGCTCTTGCCGCCGCTCGCTGCGACGTTCGTGGCGGCGACGCTGTGGCTGCCGATCGCTTTGACGACCCGCGATGCGCTTGGCCTCGCAGCGCAGCCGGGCGTGACGTTCGCCAGCGTCGCCACGCTGCAGCCCGCCGTGGCGATCCTCTCGGAGCTGCGCCCGCGAACGCGCATCGCGATGACGGTGCTCGGCGCGGTGCTGTTCGTCGCGGGCACGGTGGGCGCGCTCTCGTAGGTGGTAACGTCGCGCCCATGTTTCGCGCCGATGCCGAGCTCTGCGATCACGCGGTCGATCTCTGCCAGCGGCTCTTGCGCATCGACACCACGAACCCGCCCGGCAACGAGCGCGTCGCCGTCGAGCTTTGTGCCGAAGAGCTCCGCACGGCGGGGCTCGAGCCGGTCGTGCTCGAGAGCGCTCCCGGTCGCGGCAACGTGGTCGCGCGTCTTCGTGGCACGGGCGAGCGCGCGCCGCTGCTCCTGACGGCGCACCTCGACGTCGTCGAAGCGGACGCCTCGAAGTGGAAATACCCCCCGTTTTCCGGGCAAATCGCGGAGGGATGCCTCTGGGGCCGCGGCGCCATCGACATGAAGAACCACGCGGCGATGTCCATCGCGCTCATGTCGCGGCTCGCGCGCGAGGGGCGTCGCCTCGATCGCGATCTAATCTTCGCGGGCGTCGCCGACGAGGAGGCGGGCTGCGAGCAAGGCTCGGGCTGGCTCGTCGACCATCACCCGGAGCTCGTGCGCGCGGAGTACGCGATCGGCGAGGGCGGGGGCTTCAACATCGAGCTCGGCGGCAAGCGCTTCTTCACCATCCAGGTCGCCGAGAAGGGGTTTTGCTGGGTGCGTGCGCGAGCCCACGGGGAGCCGGGGCACGGCTCGATGCCGCGCGAGGACTCCGCGATTTTGAAGCTCGCCCGCGCGCTCACTCGCCTCGGCGAGCGCGGCTTGCCAGCCCACCGCACCGAGATCGTGAGCGAGTTTCTGGCGTCGCTCGCGACCGCGCAGCCGAGGCTGCTCAAGCCGGCGCTCGGCGCGGCGCTCGAGTCGGGGCTCCTGCAGCGCATCGTTCGCCTCGTGCCGAACCCGAGCATCGCGCGCCCCATGGCGGCGATGTTCGCGAACACCGCTGCGCCCACGGTGCTGCGCGCCGGCAGCAAGACCAACGTCATTCCGGGGGTCGCCGAGGCCGAGCTCGACGGACGCACGCTGCCCGGGCAGACCGACGACGATCTGCTGCGCGAGCTTCGCAGCGTGCTCGGTCCCGAGGTCGAGCTCGAGGTCATGCGCTCGCAGCCTCCGGTCGAGACGCGACCGTCGAGCTCCGCGCTCTACGACGCCATGCGCGACGTCCTCGCCGCACGTGAACCCGACGCGCGCGCCGTGCCCTACATGATCCCGGGGTTCACCGACGCCAAGAGCTTCACGCGCCTCGGCGCCCGCTGGTACGGATTTTCGCCCGTGCGCCTGCCGCACGGCATGCGCTTCGCCGACATGTTCCACGGCCACGACGAGCGCATCCCGGTCGATGGCCTGCGCTGGGGCACCGAGGTCCTCACCGAGGTCGTGATGCGCTTCGCCGGTGGCGGCTGAGCCGGGCCGCGTGACTTCGAGGGGCGGTCCACGCGGTCCGCGGAGCGATCGCACGGGCGCTGCCTACTGCCCGATCGCCGTGCCCGGCGCCACGTCGCTTGAAGGCGCGCGCTGCTTCGCCTACGACTCGCGCTCCGCTTGGGACGCCACGGGTCCCCTGGAGAGATGACCGAGTGGTCGAAGGTGCACGACTGGAAATCGTGTGTGCGGCAACGTACCGTGGGTTCGAATCC
>SYFR01000346.1 GCA_005800325.1 Myxococcales bacterium
CGCCGAGCGCGACGGCGAGCGACCACCCCACGAGGACGAGGCCGAGCGCGACTCGCGGCACCGCGCGCGCGGCGTTCTCGAGTCCCCAGGTGGCCGCCGCGGCGAGCGGCACGAGCACAGCCGCGAGCATCGCGCCGAGCGGCACGAGCGTCCGGACGGCCAACGCGAGCTCGCCCATGCCGTTGAGCTCGGTCCGCGCGAGCCAACCTACGACGAGCGCCTCCGCGAGCAGAAACCCGAGCACCGCGAGCCAGGCCTCGCCGAGCCGCGCGAGCATGCCGCGCCCTTGATCCGTGGGGTGCACCATGGCGCGATCCGCGGGACGTGACCGCCCGAGGGGTCGTGGTTCGCTCGCCGCCGGCCGCGTGCCCGTCAGCCGAACGCGATCCCCTGGATTTCGTAGGTGCGCTTGCCCGCCGGCAGCTGCACGGTCACCTCGTCACCGACGGTCTTGCCGATGAGGCTGCGCGCGAGCGGCGAGGTCACCGAGATCCGCCCGGACTTCAGATCGCTCTCCTCGGGGCCGACGATTTGATACGCGACCTCCTCCTCCGTGTCGACGTTGAGCACCGTGACGTGGGCGCCGAACACGACCTTCTCGCCCTTGAGCTTCGCCGGATCGATGACCTCGGCGCGCGACAACACGTCTTCCACGTAGGTGATCCGCGCGTGGATCATCCCCTGGCGATCTTTCGCCGCGTGATATTCGGCATTTTCGCTCAGATCGCCGTGATCGCGCGCCGTCGCGATGTCGCGGACGACCTCGGGCATGGCGACCTCGCGGAGATGCTGCAGCTCGACGCGCAACCGCGCGTGACCTGCAGGCGTCATCGGTACTTTCTCAGCCATGGGGCTCGCGCGATCCTGAGCCAGCCTCACGGCATCGTCAATGCCCTAACAAGGAGCGGATCTTGCGGCGCATGTGCAGCCGCGCCGGACAACTCAGCTGCAGCGCTACACCAGCCGCCAGCGATGGATCTTCCGTGGCACGCGCTCGCCCCGCACGACGGCAGAGCGCACGGCGCCGCGAACGATCGCCGCGGCGAGCGCGACGACGGCCCCCGGAACCTCCAACGCACGTTCGGGTTCGACCACGGCGTCGGCGGCGTATCCGCCGGGCGTGCCCGCGCAGGTGCGCACCGTCACGCGCAGCGCGATCGGCTCGCCGGGGGTGAGCTCGATCGTGCCGCGGTAACCGACGCCTTCGCCCGATGCACCCTCGCCCGAGGCAACCTCGTCCGAAGTACCCTCGCCCGAGGCCCGCTCACGCACGAGCATGAGCCGCGCGCCGCCGGGCACGACGACGTCGGTCACGGACTCGCCTTGAGCGACGGCGCGCCTGACTCGGGAGCCGCAGGCGGCGTTCGGTCCGAAGGCGCGAGGCCAGCCTTCTCGACGCCAGGCTTCTCGCCCTTCTCGCTCGGCGTCGCCGGCTCCGCACCGAGGTGCGCGAGGAACCGCTCGGCCGCCAGCTTGAACGGCCCCTCTTGTTTTGCGACCACGTCGAACGCCGCGCGGGCCGCGTCGCGCCGGTGCATCTTGAGCAGCGTCTCTCCCTTGAGGACGAGCGCCTCGGCGTCGAGGCCCGAGCCGGGGTAGCGCGCCAGCGCGTATTCGATGCGCGCGATCGTGGCCTCGAAGCGATCGTCACCGAGGTAGTACCGAGCGACGAAGAGCTCGTGGCGCACGAGCCGCTGCATCACGACGGCGAGCATGTAGCCCGAGTCGGCGCGATAGCGGCTCTTGGGAAACTGCTCGTCGTAGGCCTTGAGCTCTCGGTAGGCCTCTTCCGCGTTGCCCTGGTCGCGCTCTTCCGCCGGCGGCAAGAGGAACGTGTCGCCGATGTCGAGATATGCCCCCTTGGCGATGCGATAGCGCGCGTACTCGACGTTGTCGTCGCTGCGGTGCGCGCGCACGAAGGTGCGGTAGGCCGTCGTCGCCTCGGTGTATTTGCCTTGCTCGAACTCGATGTCGGCGAGCCGCAAATCCGCCAGGCGCGCGTACGGGCTGTGCGCGTAGAGGCGCTTGACCTCGGCGAAGCGAAGCCGCGCCTCTTCCCAGCTCTGCGCCTCGAATACGTCCATCGCCTCGAGGTACGCCGCTCGCGCGTCCGTCGAGTAGGTCAGGCTATCCGGCGAGCTCGGCGCCTTCGGCTCGCAGGCCGCGAGGGTCGCGACTGCAAAGATGACGGCCGCGGCGACCACGAGGCGGAACCGGCCCTTCATCGCGGGCGCACCCTACTACGCCGTCCCGGTACGAGGGACCACAATCGCCCACAATCGCCGGCGGCTTGAGCGTCGTGGTCGGTGCGAGTAGAAGCTGACTGCGGCGCAACCTTGCCCCGCATTCCCGAGGAGCAGATCGATGTCCGAGCCACCACCGGCAGAGGCCGACTCCGCGGCCAGGCTCAGCATCCTCGTCGTCGACGACGAGCGCAACATCCGCCGCGTGCTGCGGATGGTCCTCGAGGGGGCCGGCTATCGCGTGCTCGAGGCCGAGAGCGCGGAAGAGGCGGACCACACGCTGCGCACGTCCAGCACCCCGATCGATCTCATCGTGCTCGACTTGATGCTCCCCAAGAAGGGCGGGCTCGAGTGGCTCGCGGAGCTCCGAAGCGACGAGCTCTCGAGTCAGCTCCCGGTCATCGTGGTGAGCGGCCACGCCTCGAGCGAAGAGGCCGCGAACGCGGTCAAGCTCGGGGCCACCGATTTCTTCGAGAAGCCGCTGGCGCGCGAGCGGGTCCTCGTCAGCGTCGCGCGCGCGCTCGAGGGCGCGCACATGCTGCGGCAGCTCGCCGCGCTGCGTGCCCAGGCGGACAGTCGCTATCAGATGCTCGGCGCCGCCCCGGTGATGCAGCGGCTCTTTCGCGACATCGAGCGCGTCGCGCGTACCAAGGCGAGCGTGCTCATCACGGGTCCGAGCGGCACCGGGAAAGAGCTCGTCAGCCGCGCGATCGCGGCCCTGAGCCCGCGCGCCGACAAACCCTTCGTGAAGGTCAACTGTGCGGCCATTCCGCGAGAACTCATCGAGAGC
>SYFR01000347.1 GCA_005800325.1 Myxococcales bacterium
GTTCCTCGTCGACGCGAGCGGCAACGTCGTCGCGC
Source organism: Myxococcales bacterium (assembly GCA_005800325.1). Taxonomy (GTDB): domain Bacteria; phylum Myxococcota_A; class Polyangia; order Polyangiales; family Polyangiaceae; genus SYFR01. The sequence continues at coordinate 36 of SYFR01000347.1, forward strand.
GCTTCTCGCCGCAAGAAGAGCCCGCGGCGCTGGCCTCGCACATCGAGAAGCTGCTCGGCTAGTTCTCGGCCCGCTAGTCGTTGTCCGGAGAAGGGCCCATCTGCGTCACACGAACTCGGCTCGCGAGCCACACTCGGCGAGCACGACCTTCGCGCGCACGGCCACCTCGTCGTGCACCTTGAAGGCGCCGAGCGGGCCCTTGATCTCCGCGATGCCGAGGCGCGCGAGCGAGAGGCACGCTTCGGCCTCGGCCGTGGTCGCGGCTCCGGCGATCGTGATCCGCGGCGAGACAGCGACCTTCTGCTCGCCGCGAGGGGCCGTCACCGTGAGCTCGCCTCGCCGGCGATCGCCCGCCCCCCGCACCTCGATGCGCGCGCCAAGCAGGACCTCCTCCTTCAGCTTGCGCTCGATCTCGGCGACGTCGCTCGCGGACAAAACCCCGCGATCGAGCTTTCCCTGCCGCACGACGCCCGCGACGCGGAGGCCACGCACCGTGCACACGAGCTCGAGCCGCCACGCATCGCCGTCGTGCTCCACCGTCCCCTCGAGCTCCGAAGCCTCGAGCTCGAGATCGTGCGCCACCCGCGCGAAGAGCCCGGTGGCTCGGGTCCGCACGCGCACGCGGCTCGCTCGACCGTCGATGGCGCGCGCCGGGGAGGGGCGCTCGTCTGCGGCGCCGCCCGTGGCCTCGGCTTTGGCGTCGCTCAATCGGCCTCGGGCGCAGCCTCGCCGCGCTCCTCGAACGCGCCATGCTTCTGGTAGGGCTCGCCCTTGATGCGCTTCAGCGCCGTCACGCTGCGCCACATGAGGTAGTTCTTGTTGAACGCGATCGCCTGCTCGGGCTGCAAGTACGGGTTCTTGAGCCCGCCGGCCATCACCATCGTGAGCACCTGCTCGGCGACGCTCACCGGGCAGCCCTCGAGCCGCACGTAGGGCGAACCCGCGCTCTGGGCGTCGCGCAGCTTCTTCGACACGCTCAGCATCTTCGCGAAAATGTCGTCGTGCTTCGCCTCGTGCGGATCGCGCGTCGAGCGGTCGCGGTAGAGGCTCTCGACCTTGACGAGCTTGTCGCCGAGCTGACCTTGCCAGGTCGCGCAGTCGCCGATGAAGATGACCTTCTCGCCCGGCTTCTTGTCGATGCGCCCCTCGTACGCGCCGAACACGACGTGCATGCGGGGCATCTTCTTGTCGCACTCGCTGTCGTAGACGCGCAGGATCTCGATGGCCTCTTCGATCGCGCCGGGGCAGCCGCCCCAGCAGTAGTCGGTGCGCTCGGGATCGGGCGGAGGGCCAGCGTAAGCCGTGATGTTCGAGCCCTCGAAGTACTTCTCGACGCGGATGAGGCCGACCTTGAAGCCGCGCGCCTTGGCCTGCGCTTCGGCGAGCGTCACGTCGCCGCTGAGCTCGATCTCATCGAGGCTCGTCGGGCCGAAGCCGTGCTCACGTGGGAGGCGGATGTGCTCGACCGACTCCGGGTCGAGGCCGATGATGCGCGAGCACACGCTGTCGAACGCGACCGAGTTGTTGCCGATGATGACGAGCCCGAGGTCGAACGGGATGGGCGTGAGCATGCGGCCCTCGCCCGCGGTGATCGCGTCGATGCAGATGAGCTGCGGCTGAACGATGTACTGGAGATCGAGCAGCTTGTCGTTCAGCCGATGGTCGTGATCGATGAGCCGGTGCCGGTCGTCCTGGATGCCGATGTAGTTCTTCATCGCGAAGGTCACCGTGGTCCACGGGTGCGACTTGAACTTGGGGCAGTTGACGAAGAAGTCGGCGCGCGCGACGGGCTCGGGCGTGAAGAGGTAATCGCGGAGGCGCCCCTCGTGCGTCAGCGGGATCTCGACCTGCGGCACCTCTTCGAAGTGGTAGGCCTTGACGCCGACGCGCGACAGCATCGGGTAGTAGCCAGCGCCCTCGAAGCTCATGCGCGTCGGGATGGTGATGCCGCATCGCTCGCCGACCGCGAGCTCGGTCATGCCGCGCGCGCGATCCTTGAGGGCGAGCAGCACGCCTTCGAGAAACTCGGGGCGGGTGTACGCGTCCTTGAACATCGGGCCCGACGCGACGCAGTTGGGCTTCAAGAGCGTGCGGCCGTGCGGCGCGAGGTCGAGCTCCACCATCGCCTCGCGCACGATGCCGCGGATCTTCTCGACGTCGTATCGCTCGCAGCGACGGATGATGACCTTGGGCTTGCCGAGGAGCTTCATGGCGGGACTTACCTTACCGAATCGTCGGGCGGGGCGCCGCCACTCTTCGCTCCTACGCGCGCGGCGCTGTGTGGTTACCCGCGCGTGATTCGCGCAGCCGTTCGGTGGTAGGGTCGAAGCACCTTGGTCGCGCGACCGACGAGCACCGCGAAGTTTTGCGCCGCCGTCTGCCTCTTCGGGCTCGGCTGCGGCGACGCGTCGATCGCCTCGAGCGAGGACGACGTGAAGGTCAACACCGGCTCGGAGCTCGCGTACCGGCAGTACCGCGCCAACGTCGAGTTCGCCGCGGGCTACGCGCCGCGGTGCGCCGCCCCCGCGCTCGGTGAAGACGGCGTTCCGCGACCGCGCGTGCTCGTCACCGGCTTCGGCCGCTTCCTCGAGAACCCGAAGAACGCGACCGGCATGCTCGTGAGCGAGCTCGTGCCGGAGCTCGAGTACCCGCTGACCGAGGCGCCGCCTTCGGGGCAAATCGATCCGCCCGAGCCGCAGCTCGCGGTCGCGACCGGAACGCTCGAGCTCAGCGGGAGCGGCACCGTCGACGTGTGCGCGCTCGTGCTGCCGGTGTTCTGGGATCTCGCGGCGGTGCTCGTGGCCCGAGAAATCGCGGCTTTTTCGCCAGATCTCGTGATCATGAACGGCATCGCCGGCAGCGCGCAGCCGCTGTGGCTCGAGCTCGGGGCCGTGAACCACGCGGCGGCGCTCACGGACGGCTCCGGCGTCCTCGTCGCCGAAGCAGGGCCGATCGTGGCGCACGCCTCGAGCGACGCCTATGCGCGCCCGAACCTGCTCTCGTGGGACGCCGTGCGCACCGGCGCCGAGGCCGCGATCGGCGAACATGCCGGCACCGTCGAAGCCGGCGCGGCGTTCGGCGACCTCGTGACCGGCGTGCGCCTCGCGGGCTATCCGCGCGCGTCGAACACCTACCTTTGCAACAACACGACCTACGCCGTCGGCTACCTCATGGACCACGCCGACGAGGCGGTGCGGCTGCTCGAGCCGACCCACGGCAAAGAGGGTGAGCCGATGGGGCTCGAGGTCGCGCTGCCCCCGGGATTCGAAGCGACGCCGCGCGTCTTCGTGCACTGGCCGAGCAGCCTCGACGGCGCGCACCTCGTGTCGGCCGCGTCCGTGCTCGCTCACGTCATCGACGCGCAGCTCGTGGCGCTCGCCGAGGGGCCGTTGCCCGTGCGCGGCGACACCGTCACGCCCGACCTTCCGGGTGACGGCTGAACCGCGTCCGGTCGTCGTGGCATGAAGCCCCTCCTCATCGTTCACGGCCACTTCTACCAGCCGCCGCGCGAGAACCCGTGGACGAGCATCGTGGAGCGCGAGCCCTCCGCTGCGCCCGCGCGCGACTGGAACGAGCGCATCTACCGGGAGTCCTACCGCGCGAACGCCTACGCCCGCATCTACGATGATCGCGGCGCCGTCGTCGGCATCGTCAACAACTACCGCCACATCAGCTTCAACTTCGGTCCCACGCTCGAGGGCTGGCTCGAGCGTGAGCACCCGCGGACCTGGCGGCGCATCCTCGAGGCCGATCAGCAGAGCGCCCTCGTGCGCGGTGGGCATGGCAACGCGCTCGCGCAGGCCTACAACCACTCGATCCTGCCGCTATCGAACGAGCGCGACATTCGCACGCAGATCCGCTGGGGGCTCGCCGACTTTCGCGTCCGCTTCGGGCGCGACGCCGAGGGGATGTGGTTGCCCGAGACCGCGTGCGACCGTCGCGTCCTCGGCGCGCTCATCGACGAGGGGCTCCGCTTCGCGATCCTCGCGCCCGAGCAGGTGGCGCGCATCAAGCTCGGCGATGCGTGGCGCGACGTGACCGGCGTCGATCCGCGCCGCCCGTACCGCTACGTGCATCCCGACGGCTCGGGCCGGTCGATCGCGATCTTCTTCTACGATGGGCCCCTCTCGCGGGCGATCGCGTTCGAGGGACTCTTGAGCTCGTCGCGTGCCCTCGTCGATCGCTTCGAGCGCGCATCCGACGGGCCGGGCACCGTCGTGCAAGCGGTGACGGACGGCGAGACGTACGGTCACCACTTTCGCCACGGCGAGCGTTGCCTCGCGTACGCGCTCGAAGAAGAGGCGGGGCGGCGCGGGTTCCAGGTCACCAACTACGGCGAGCTGCTCGATCACGTGGCGCCGGTCGCCGACGTCGACATCGCGCTCGGCGCCGACGGAAAGGGCAGCGCGTGGAGCTGCTCGCACGGCGTAGGCCGCTGGTACCGCGACTGCGGCTGCAACGCGGGCGGCAAGCCCGGCTGGACGCAGAGCTGGCGCACGCCGCTGCGCCTCGCGCTCGACGTGCTGCGCGACGGCGCCATCGCGAGCTTCGAGCGCAGCATGGACGAGCTCGGCCTGTCGCCGTGGGCCGCGCGCGACGCGTACATCGAGCTCCTGCTCGATCCGCGAGCGAGCCGCGCCGACTTCTTCGAGCGCTACGGCACGCGGAGGCTCGACGACGACGACCGGCTTCGTGCGCTTCGCCTGCTCGAGTCGCAGCGCAGCGCGATGACGATGTACACGAGCTGCGGCTGGTTCTTCAGCGATCTGTCGGGCATCGAGACGCGTCAGGTGCTCCGCTATGCGGGCAGGCTCGTCGATCAGCTGCGCGAGCTCGAGGAGCCCGATCACGAGGCGCGCTTCCTCGAGCAGCTCGCCGAGGCCAAGAGCAACATCGCCGAGCGCGGCAACGGCGCGGATCTCTACCGCGCGGCGACGAAGAGCTCGCGTACGACCGCGCGGACCACGGCGGCACACGTCGCCATTCGGCGGCTCGTCGACGGCGAAGGAACGCGCGGCAGGGCGGGGCGATTCTCCTACGACGTCGGAGACGAGCACGCCGGCGAGCGCGGGCGGATGCTGCTCGAGGTGGCGCGCGTTCGGCTGGTCGAGGACGAGACCGCGCACGAGAGCGAGTTTGCGACCTGCGCGGTGCACTTCGGTGGCGTGGACTTGCACTGCCTCGTGAGGCCGTTCGAGGGGCTCTCCTCGTTTCGCCTGCGCGCGCGCCAGATCCTCGACTCGCTCCGAAAAGACAGCCTCCTCACCGTGTTTCGCATCGCCGAAGAGCAGCTCGGTCCCGAGGATTTCGGCATCGAGCACGTCCTCCCAGGCGAACGCGAGGAGCTGAGCCGCGTCATCTTCGCCGAGCTCAGCGAGCGGTACGCGGCGCATCTCGACGCCATGTTCACCGACGGGCACCACACGATGCTCACCTTCCACGAAGCGGGCCTGCCGATCCCCGCCGAGGTCCGCGCCGCCGCGGAGCTCGCCCTCGGGCGCAGGATCACCGAGGCCATCGTCGCCTTGCCCTCGGAGGTCTTCGAGCCCGACGCCTACCGCCAGGTGCTGGCGATCGCGACCGAGGCGCGAGCGCTCGGCTGCCGCGTCGCGCTCGAGCCGGTGAAGCGCCACCTCGAGCGTGTGCTCCATGCGCGGCTACTGTCGCTCGCGGGCGGCATGCCCGCGCTCACGGCCCATGCCGCGAAGTGCGCGAGCGCCGACGGCCTAGCGCTCGTGCGGGTCGCGGACCGGCTCGGGGTCGAGCTCGAGCTCGAGCGCGGTCAGGAGCTCGTGTTCCAGGGGCTGGCGCGCGGCCTTGGCGCGACGACCGAGCTCGCCGAGCTGTGCGAAGAGCTCGGGCTCTCCCAGAAGCTCTTGCCCACGGCGTAGCCGCTATTCGGCGTTCGCGTGCGCGGGCTTCTTGGTCAGTGTCACGAGACGGTCCTGGAGGATGCGCGCCGAGCCGGCGTCGACGTAGTCGCTGTGGCACGAGGCCTTCGTGCTCTCGGCGCCGACCGCGCGCACCGTCTTTTGCGCGAGTTTGTGGATCTCTTCGGGGCCGAGGACCCCACGCTGCTCGAGCACCGTGCGCTGCTCGAGGGTGAGCGGCAGGCTCTTGTGTGTGCCCTCGCGCACGAAGCCCTCCGCCTTGCCCGACGCGAACTCGGTGATCTCCTTGCTGATGCGCACCGAGCACCAGTCGTGGCCGCACATCGCGCAAAAGTCGGTGTCGACGTCGAGATCCTCGTCGTGCAGCGCGCGCGCGAACGAGCCGTCGAAGGCGAGCTCGAAGTGCTTCTCCCAGTTGAGCGCGGCCCGCGCCTTGGTGAGCTCGTCGTCCCAGTCGCGGCTCGCCGGGAGCCCGAGCGCGACGTCGGCGGCGTGCGCGGCGATCTTGTAGGCGACGCAGCCCTGCTTCACGTCGTCCTTCTTCGGCAGGCCCACGTGCTCTTTCGGGGTGACGTAGCAGAGCATGCTGGCGCCGTGATAACCCGCGGCGGTCGCGCCGATCGCGCTCGTCAGGTGGTCGTAGCCGGGAAAGACGTCGGTCACGAGCGGACCGAGGACGTAGAACGGCGCGCCGTGGCAGAGCCGGCGCTGCAGCTTCATGTTGAACTCGATCTGGTCGAACGGCACGTGCCCCGGGCCCTCGACCATGACCTGGCACCCCTTCTTCCACGCGCGACCGGTGAGCTCGGCGAGGGTCACGAGCTCGGCCAGCTGCGCGGCATCGGTCGCGTCGGCGAGGCCGCCCGGGCGCAGTCCGTCACCGAGGGAGAACGACACGTCGTGCGCGCGCATGATCTCGCAAATGCGGTCGAACGCCGTGTACATCGGGTTCTCGGCCCGGTGGTCCAGCATCCATTTGGCCAAGAGCGAGCCGCCGCGCGACACGATGCCGATGAGGCGGTCGCGCACGAACGGGAGATGCGCGCGCATCACCCCGGCGTGGACCGTGAAGTAATCGACGCCCTGCTTGGCCTGATGAAGGAGCCCTTCGAGGATGTGCGCGTAGCCGAGGTCCTCGATCTTGCGGCCGATGATCATCGCGTAGATGGGGACCGTCCCGATCGGCACGCTCGAGGCGCGGATAATCGCCTCGCGGCACGCGTCGATGTCGCCACCGGTCGAGAGATCCATGACCGTGTCGGCGCCCCAACGCACGGCCCAGCGCAGCTTCTCGACCTCTTCGTCGGTCGACGAGGCGATCGGCGACGCCCCCATGTTGGCGTTGACCTTCGTCTTGGTCGCGCGCCCGATCGCCATGGGGTCCAGCCCATACGAGAGGTGCACCCGGTTCGCCGGAATGATCATGCGGCCGGCGGCGACCTCGTCGCGCACCTCTTCGGCGGTCAGGTGCAGCTCGCGCTCGGCCACGCGCCGCATCTCGGGCGTCACGACACCGAGGCGCGCGTGCTCCAGCTGCGTGACGGGCACGAAACCCGCCGGCGCCTGCCAGCGATCGCCGACCTTCGCCCAATCCGACGGCATGAAGTCCCAGGCCGTCTTCGCGCTCGGCGCCGGCATCCCCGGCGTGTCGGGCGACGCATAGGTCCGCGGTCCGCCCACCTCGGGCGCGCGCGCGAACGACCCGGGAGAGGTCCCGAGGCGCCCGGTCGAGGGATGCGAGGCGCCGCGAAGCGGGAGACCGAAGTCAGAAGGTGTACGCGTCATGGGGAACCCCTCGTCGAATGGTCCGTTCAGCCGCGAACAGTGGCCATGTAGGCGACCTTGAGCTCGCTCGGCGACATCTTCGGGCGGCCGAGATTGTCGCGATGACCGATCTTCACGCGCA
>SYFR01000348.1 GCA_005800325.1 Myxococcales bacterium
AGCGGCCGCTGCACCTCCGCGCCCGCGCTGGAAGAGAGCGCCATGGGGATGAAGCCGAGCGCCGCGACGGTCGCAGTCATCACGACGGCGCGCAGCCGAGACTCGGCGCCCTCGCGCGCCGCTTCGAGCGGGGACCTCCCTTGCTCCCGTAGCTTTTTGACGGTCGTGAGGAGCACGACGCCGTTGAGCACCGCGATGCCGAAGAGCGCAATGAACCCAATCGCCGCGCTGATAGAGAACGGCATGCCCCGCACAGCCAGCAGGAACACACCGCCCACCGCGGCGAACGGCACGTTGAGGTAGATGAGCAACGCCGGCTTGAGCTGTCCGAACGCCATGTAGAGCAGGATGAAGATGAGGCCCAGCGCGACGGGCACGGCAACCGCGAGCCGCTCCGACGCGGCGCTGAGGTTCTCGAACTGACCACCCCATTGCACGACGTAGCCAGGCGGCATCTGCACCTGGTCACGTACGCGCGTCTGCGCCTCGCTCACAAACGAGGCGAGGTCACGGCCGCGCACGTTGGCTTCGACGTTCGTGCGGCGACGGACCGCCTCGCGGCTCACGCTCGCCGGCGAGTCCACGACCTGGATGCTCGCGATCTGGCCCAGCGGCACGAGCGGTCCGCTCTGGCCGCTCACCGGGAGGTTCCGCACCTGGTCGATGTCGTCGCGCAGGCCCGACGGCACGCGCACCTGGAGGCGGAAGCGACGCTCGCCTTCGTAGACCTCGCCGACGTTGCGACCGCCGAGCGCCTCGATGGCGTCGAGTGCATCGCGCACCGAGATCCCGTAACGCGACGCTGCGGCCCTATCGACCGTCACCTCGAGGGTCGGGAGCCCGGCGAGTTGCTCTCCCCGCACATCGGACGCGCCCGGGATGGCGCGGACGACGCCTTGCACCTGCAAGCTCAGCCGCTCGAGCGTCGCGAGGTCGTCGCCGTAGATCGTGATCGCCACGTCCGAGCGCGTGCCGCTGATCAGCTCGGCCATGCGCAGCTCGATGGGCTGCGAGAAGGAGAAGCCGAGCCCGGGCAGCGCCTCGGCGAAGCGCGCGGACATTCGTTGAATCAGCTCCTCGCGCGTGTGAGCGGTGGTCCACTCGTCCTGAGGCTTCAAGATGACGATACAGTCCGACAACTCCACGCCCATCGGGTCCGTCGCGATTTCGGCTCGACCCGTCTTCGAGACTACGGTCACGACCTCCGGGAACTCACGGATGACCCGCTCGAAGCGAGTCGAGCCCTGCACGCTCTCCTCGAGGGAAACGCTGGGCAGCCTCAGAATCTGAATCGCCATGGCGCCCTCATCGAGACGCGGGACGAACTCGGCCCCCATGCGCGAGGCAACCACGCCGCTCGCGACCAGCAGGACGAGCGATACTGCGATGACCTTCTTCGGGGCCTTCATGAGCGGTGCCAGCAGACGCGGATACACGCGGTGGAGCAGGCGCACGATGAAGGGCTCCTTCTCCTCGGTGTGCTGACGAAGAAACGTGGCCACCAGTACCGGCACGAAGGTCAGCGAGGCGACGAACGCACCGAGCAGCGCGAACAGCACCGTGATGGCCATCGGCTTGAACATCTTCCCCTCGATGCCCGCGAGGGTGAGGATCGGGATGTAGACGATGACGATGATCGCCTCGCCGAAGAGCGCCGCCTTGCGCACGTCGAGCGTGGAGTTGAGCACCACGTCGGCCGCTTCGTTGTATGTCATCGGGCGCTTCTGCCCGCGTGCTGCGGCCGCCAAGTGAACGACGGCGTTCTCCACGACGATGATGGAGCCGTCGACGACGATGCCGAAGTCGATGGCTCCGAGGCTCATGAGGTTGCCCGAGAGCCCGAGGGCCTTCATGGCGGTGAAGGCGACCAGCATCGCGAACGGGATGGCCGCGGCGACGATAAGTCCCCCACGAATGCTGCCAAGCAGCAGGAACAGCACCGCGATGACGAAGAGCGCGCCTTCCGCGAGGTTTTTTCCGACCGTGTGGATGGTCCGGTTCACGAGGTCAGAGCGGTCGTAGAAGACGTCGATGCGCACTCCGGGAGGCAGTGAAGGAGAGAACTGCGTGATCTTCGCCTTGACGCTCTCGACCACCTCGCGGCCGTTGGCTCCGACGAGCATCATCACGATGCCGGTCACCACCTCGCCACGTCCGTCGCGTGTGACCGCGCCCTGGCGAATGAGCGGCGCCAGGTGAACACGAGCGACGTCGCGGACGCGCACGGGGACGCCGTCCTCGCGCGTCTCGATCAGCACGTCGCCGATCTCGTCGAGGCTCTGGATGCGACCCTCGCCCCTCACGAGGAGCTGCTCGCCGGAGCGAACGAGGTAGCCGCCGCCCGCCGTAGCGTTGTTGCGTTCGATCGCCTCGTAGAGGTCATTGAGCGAGACGTTCAGCGCGCGAAGCCGGTCCGGCAGAACCTCGACCTCGTAGGTCTTCAGCTCGCCGCCGAACGAGTTGACCTCGACGACGCCGGGGACGGAGCGCAGCTCGTAGGCCACGAACCAGTCGAGCACGGAGCGCAGCTCCATCGGCGAGTAGCACTGCTCGGTGTCGGGCTGGCCTGCGGCGCACATGTTGTCGGCGCGCACCTCGAACTGGAAGATCTCTCCGAGGCCCGAGCTGAGCGGGCCGAGCTCTGGCGAAGCACGAGCGGGTTGTCGCTCGCGCGCCTGTACGAGCCGCTCGGAGATGAGCTGCCGCGCGCGAAGGAGATCGGTGCCCTCCTCGAACAAGATCGTCACCGCCGAGAGCCCGAAGCGCGACACGCGGCGGATCTCCTCGACGCCAGGGAGACCGCTCATCGAAGCCTCGACCGGGAACGTGATGGTTCGCTCGACGTCGACCGGACCGAGCGCCGGCACATTCGTCAGCACCTGCACCTGGACGTTGGTGATGTC
>SYFR01000040.1 GCA_005800325.1 Myxococcales bacterium
AGAAGGCCCGAATCAAATGGCTCTTCACCGTCGAGCGCGCGCGAGAAAAACTCGGACGCGCCTATCCCGTCCTCACGTCCCAGAATCGAAGTCACGCTGCCGCGTAATCTCGGTCAAAACCTCTGCGTTGCGGTACTAGGGCCGTGGAGCTCTCGCGAAGAAGGGAGGCGAGCCGCGTCCGGCCGTCGTTGGCGCCAACATGTCCGCGCGCGCCCGTGATGCCTCCGCGGAACAGGAGCCGGCCTTGCCTGCTGTACAGCACGACGTGCCCAGAGGTCTCCGCCCCGAAGAGCTGCGACTCGTATTCGCCCGCGTCTCGTCCTGTCCGAACTCCTGGGATCGAAGAGGCGCTCGCCCAGGAGTCACTCGTGGCCCAGTCGTCTCCAACACCGGTCGGCAGCGCGAAGAGGACGAGCGCGGTGACCCGCCCCTCGAACTCGGACATCAGCGCACGCAGCTCGGCGAGACTCGCGCTCGTGCAGGGGCACATCGGGTGCGCGAACATCACGAGGGTGGGAAGAGCCGAGCTGCGCTGGAGTCGACTCTGCCGAGGCCACTCTGCGGGACCCTCCGCCTGACCTCCCGCGGAGTTCTTGTACGCAGCGAGCACGCCCATGGCGACGACGAGGAGGAGCCCCAGGATGAACAGGCCCGCGAGGAGCCACCGGTCGCTCGCGCCGCTCGCGATGCCCCCGGTCCGATCGCGTCGCGCTGGGGTTCGGCCATCAGCATAGGGGGCGACGCTGTGCGGCAGGCTCACAGCCTTTGCATCTTGGCGTCGTGGCATGGATGTCGTCATCGCAGTCTATAGGCAAGCATCGGCCATACGGCGAAAGTCTTTCGCCGCACCACGACGAGACAGCGTGCCACCGTGAGGCGACTGCACGCACGACCGGGCTATTGCTAGGAATGACCGATCGAGGGCGCTAGGCTGGCCGCGTGCCGCGCTGTCCGTCCGGCGTCGTCCTCGTCCGCGCGCTCGGCGCCGGTAGCGTGTTCGAGGTCGCGCGCGTGCGCGTCGAGGAGCGGCGTTGCATCTTGAAGCGGCTGCGCCCGACCTTGCTCGCGAACGACCGTGCGCGCTGCGCGATGCGGCGTGAGCGCGAGGCGCTGGCCCGGGGCGGGGGCCTCGTCACCCCGCTCCTCGTCGCGTTTGGCGAGGACGAGGACGGCCCGTACGTGCTCGAAGAGGAGATCTCGTGGCCGAGCCTGCGGCAGCTCGCGCTCGCGAGCGCGCCGATCGACGCCGGGGCTGTGGCTCCGCTCGTGAGCGACGCGCCGATCGAGCCCGCGACCTTGGACCTCCTCGTCGCCGCAGCGTTCGGCGCGCTCGCGACGTTCCATGCGCGCGCCACGCCGGCGGGGGAGCGGTATGGGCTCGTCCACGGCGATCTCGCCCCGGACCACATCGCCGTCGAGCCACCGCGCGAGCCGGGCGACGCGAGGTCGCGCGTGTGTTTTCTCGACCTCGGCATGGCGCGGTGGGGCGACCTCGACGTGTCAGAGCTCGGGGTGGACTTCGGCGCAGGGGAGCGAGGCACGCTGCCGTTCGTGGCGCCGGAGCTTGCGCGCGGGGAAGTCGCACCGGATCAAGCGTGCGATGTGTTCGCGCTCGCGGCGAGCCTCGCCTTCGTGGCCCTCGGGCGCGAGCCATGCCGCGAGACGACGAACGCCGCGCGACTCGTCGAGCTCGCGGAGCGCGGCGTGGATCGCGCCGGGCTCGAGGCCTGCGACCGCCTCACGCGCCGGGCACGCGCGGCGTTGCTCGGGGCGCTCACCTTCGCGCGCGTCGAGCGCACGACGACGGCGCTCGGCGTGCTGGCGTGCCTCGGCGCCTGACGCAGGAAGACGCTGACAATTTCGCTCGCCCCGGAGCGGGGCACGGAGCTTCGGCGGCCCCTCACTCTGCCGCGTTCGCGTCGCGGTCGTACGAAGTAGCCGCGGCCTCGTCCTCTTCGCGCAGCCGCGGCACGCCGGACGCATCGGGCCGAAGCCCCGTGATTTCCGCGTAAAATGCGCGGATCCGATCCATGTCGCGCCGCACGTCGCCGCTCGGCACGAGCGCCGGTCCCACGCCGCCGACCTTGCGTCCGTAGTCGAGGAAGCCGCAGAGGATGGGGACGTCCGCCGCCTCCGCGATGCGGTAAAAGCCGCTCTTCCAGTGCTCCGTGCGCTGGCGCGTACCCTCGGGCGCGATCGCGAGGATGATGCCATCGGCGTTGGCGATGCGCTCGGCGACCTCCCCGACGAGCCCTCGGGGTGCGCGCCGGTCCACCGGGATCGCGCCGAGCCAGCGCATGAACGGGCCGCGCCAGCCCTTGAACAGCGTGTGCTTGGCGAGCCAGTGAAGCCGAAGGCGAAACGCCCACGCGACCGCCAGCATGTGCGGTCCGTCCCATGCGCTCGTGTGCGGCGCCGCGATCAGGATCGCCTTCTTCAGCGGTGGGAGCTCCCCCTCGATCTTCCACCCCGCGACCGCGAGATAAACGCGGGCCGCGCTGTACAGCAGAATGGACGCCGGCGGTGCAGCATGGGTGACCGTGGGAGGACGCACGCCCCCATCAAGGCGCGCACGGCTTCGCTCTGTCAATCGAGGCGGCGCTCGTGACAGAGACGTGACGCGCGCGCCTGCGCGGCCAGCGGGTCGCTGGAGCGCTGGGTCGACGGCGCTGGGTCGACGGCGCGAAGGAGCTCCTCGCGCATGCGCTCACGCTTGACTCCAGAGCCCGGGTGTTGGCGTGCTCGGCCCCAGGACGCCGCCCCATGCCGAAGCCTCTTTCCCTCGACACGCTCGCCATTCACGCCGGACAAGAGCCCGATCCGGTGAGCGGCGCCGTGATGACGCCCATCGTGCTCTCGAGCACCTTCGCTCAGGAGAGCCCGGGGCGACACAAGGGGTACGAGTACTCGCGCAGCGGCAACCCGACCCGCCGCGCGCTCGAGGCCTGCGCCGCGGCGCTCGAGGGCGGACGACACGGCTTCGCGTTCGGCAGCGGCCTCGCGGCCTCGACCACGATCTTGCACCTGCTCAAGCCGGGGGATCACGTCGTGTGCGGCGACGACGTGTATGGCGGCACCTTCCGCTTGCTCGACAAAGTGATGAAGCCGATGGGGATCGAGGCAAGCTTCCTCGATCTCTCGAGCGCCGCGAAGGTGCGCGAGGCGATGCGTCCGACGACGCGGATGCTGTGGCTCGAGACGCCGTCGAACCCGCTGCTCAAGATCTTCGATATCGCCATGCTCGCCGACCTCGCGCGCGCCGGAGGGGTCCCGCTCGTCGTCGACAACACCTTCGCGACGCCCGTCTTGCAGCGGCCGCTCGAGCTCGGCGCCTCGATCGTCGTGCACTCGTCGACGAAGTACTTGAACGGCCACTCGGACGTGGTCGGCGGCATCGCGGTCACGAACGACGACGCCCTCGGCGAGCGCATCGGCTTCTTGCAGAACGCGATCGGCGCCGTGCCCGGTCCGTTCGACTGCTACCTCGTGCTCCGTGGCTTGAAGACGCTCGCCGTGCGTATGCGCCAGCACGTCGCGTCTGCCGGCGTCATCGCCGCGCGCCTCGAAGCGCACCCGGCGATCGAGCGCGTCATCTATCCGGGCCTCGCGAGCCACCCCGGCCACGAGCTCGCCTCACGCCAGATGCGGGGCTACGGCGGGATGATCTCCGCCGTCGTGACGGGCGGCCTCGAGTCTGCGCGCCGTGTGCTCGAGCGGCTCGAGCTCTTCGCGTGCGCCGAGAGCCTCGGCGGGGTCGAGTCGCTGGCCGAGCACCCGGCGATCATGACCCACGCGTCGATCCCCGCCGAGCAGCGCGCCGCGCTCGGCATCAGCGACGGGCTCATCCGCCTGAGCGTCGGGATCGAAGGGGTCGAGGATCTCTGGGCCGACCTGGACGAGGCCCTCGGGTCCTCACGCTCGTGATAGAACCTGCGGTGACTCCGATGGGCGTGGGGCTCACCCCGTCGTCCCCGGGCTCTCGTCGACTTGGGCAACTCTCGAGGTAAGCATGACCGCGCACCGATTTTTCTCGCTCTTGGCACTCTCGTCGCCGCTCTTCGTCGCGTCCGCCGGATGCAGCGAGGCGGTGCCCGCGGCGAGCGAGGGCGCGTTCAGCCTGCAGTTCGTCAACGCGCCCAGCCCCGGCAAAGAGTGCAACATCGACACGCACAACTCGAACGTCGGCTACACCGACGTCACCGAGAATCGCGAGTTCGTGAAGGACACGATCGATGGCGCCACCATCTATTGCGCCGTCACGCCCGAGGGCGATGGCTTCCTCGCCGGCGGCTTCATGACGCACAACGGCCGTCACCTCGAGTTCACCATCCCGAAGATCACGGCCAAGGCGACCGAGGCGAGCCCCGCGACCGGCTCGGTCGGCTACTCGAGCCCGCAGACCATCAACAAGTACCAGTCCCCCCCAGGCGTGCCCTGCAAGTTCTGGTTCGAGAACGACCAGCAGATCTCCACCGGGCGGATCTGGATGCAGTTTCGTTGCGAAGAGGTCGAGTACCCGAGCGCGAACCGCAGCTGCCAGGTGAGCGGCGGGACGATCGCGATGCAGAACTGCGATCAGTGAGCGCGTGCGCGTGAAGGGGATGCGCGGTCGAGCTGCGCGAGCGCTTGGGGCTCGCGGTGCCGCCTCCATCCTCGTCGCGTGGTGCGTCGCGGGCATCTACGCCGCGGCCTGCGAAGGAGCGCGCCCCGGAGATCCTTTCGCGTCTGGGGCGGGCGGCGTGGGCGGCTCGATCGAGGGCGTGGGTGCCGGCGGGTCCGGCGGAGGCGCAACCGGTGGCGCGGGCGCAACGGACGAGACGCTCGGCGGTCCCTGCAGCGACGACGCGCAGTGCGACGACGCGCTCGACTGCACCTTCGACGGCTGCGACGAGCGGCTCGCGCGGTGTCGCTTTCAGCCGGACGACGCCCTCTGCCAAAACGGCGTTTTCTGCGACGGCCTCGAGCAGTGCAAGAACAAGCTCGGCTGCGTCCCCGGCGAGCCCGTGACCTGCTCCGACGGCGGCGTGTGCACCATCGACTCCTGCGATGAGGCGACCAAGCTCTGCGTGAGCGCGCCTCGCGACGTGGACGGCGACGGCGATCCAGACGACCACTGCGGCGGCGGCGACTGCGACGATCTCGATCCGACGGCCTCGTCGCTCGCGGCCGAGGTGTGTGCGAACGGCGTCGACGACGACTGCGACGCCTCCGTCGACGAGCCGGGTTGCGCCTCGCCGCAGCACGACGACTGCTTCGACCCGCTGCTGCTCACGGCGCCGGGGAGCTTCGCGATGAGCACCGTCGCAGCGGGGCTCGACTACGCCTCGAGCTGTAGCCTCAGTGGTGCGCCGCTCGCGAGCGATGTCGTCCTGGCAGTGTCGCTCCCGGGCGGCTCGCCCGTCGACGTGCAGCTCACCGCGCGCACGAGCTACGCCGACGTGACGTTGGCGCTCATGGGCGCGTGCGCCGACCCCGCGAGCGAGCTCGCCTGCAGCGCGTCGTACTTTCACCCATCGGGCGAGCGCGTGGCGAAGCTCCGAGCGCGCAGCATCGGCGCGGGGGCGCCGGCTACGCTGCCCGCGTTCGTCACGACGGCGACTCCCAGCGCGGTGACGATCAAGTACGAGCTCTTGCCGCCGACGCTCGCGCCCGCGAACGAAACGTGCGGGACCGCGCTGCCGATCGCGGCGGGCGTGCCGGCGACCGCGAGCCTCGTCGGATCGAAGACCGACCTCGCGATGGGCTGCGGCGCGATGGTCGGCGAGCTCGTCTACAGCCTCACGCTCACCGAGCCGCAGGACGTTCACGTCTACGCTTCGACCGTCGATGGCGACGGGCTCGCCGTCGTCGCGCTCCGCGACGCTGCCTGCCAGACGGAGCTCGCCTGCGCGGTCGCACCTACCGCAAAAATCGGCGCGCACGCCTTTCGCCACGCGCTCGCCGCCGGCACGTATTTCGTGGCCGTCTCCGCGACGGCTCCGACCGAGGTCGAGGTCGCGGTGCAGCTCGAGCCGCCGACGCCGCTCCCGCCGGACGAAGCGTGCGCGGGCGCTCCTGCGATCCCGCCGAACGACACCCTCGCCGTGCCGCTCGCCGCGCACCAGGACGACGCGAAGACCGGGTGCTTGCCAGGCGGCGTCGACGCGGCGTACACGCTCACGCTGAGCGAGCCCTCCGACGTGCTCTTGCTCGGTCGCTACGCCGCCGGCGACGTGGCCGCGGTCGAGCTCGCGCTGCCCGGGTGCGGCCCTGGTGACGGGCTCGTGTGCGCGAAGGGCTCGATTTCCCCGACGCGCGCGCAGCTCCGCAATCTGCCCGCGGGCGACTACCGCGTCGTCGGCGAGAGCCTCTTCGCGCAGCCGATGGAGCTGACGGCGCTCGTCCGCAAGGCCGTGCCGACGACCCTCGTACCGCTCGCGGACACCTGCGACGACATCCTCGAGCTCCCGAGCGCCGGCGGATTTTTTCAGGGCAACACCGCCAACGCGACCGCCGAGCAGAGCGCCGGCTGCGATCAAGGCAACCAGCCGAAGGGCGGGGCGCCCGAACAGCTCCTGCGGCTCACCTTGCCGGCCACGCGACGCGTCGTGCTCGACATGCAGGGCTCGGCCTACGTGACGCTGTTGTCGGTGCGGCAGGGCACGCCATGCCCCGGGGTCGCGATCCCGAAGGCGTGCGCGGCCGGCTACTACCCGGAGCGCAGCTTCCTCGACCTCACGCTCCCCGCGGGCACGTACACAATCCAGGTCGACGGCTTCGCCGGCTCGAGCGGCCCCTGGTTCCTCGACGCCTTCGTCGTCCCGCCCTGACGCGGCTCGCTCTTGACCCTCGATTCTCGTGAATCGAGGCACTAGTGTGGCGAAGCACACGTTCCGCGACGCCCGTCCATGCTTCACCGGATCGCCACGATCGCCCTCGCTACCTACCGGGAAGCCGTCCGCGCGAGAGTGCTCGTCGGCCTCGCGTGCGCGGCATGCGCCGTCGCGTTCTACTCGCTCATCGTAGGCGCCTTCACGCTGCGGGAGGCGCCTCGCGTCGTGGCGGACCTCGGCGCGATGACCATCGGAGTGTTCTCGATCGCCGTCGCGATCTTCATCGGCGCGACGAGCCTCCATCGCGAGCTCGAGCTCAAGACCATCCTGCCGATCCTCGCGCGGCCCATTCATCGGCACGAGTTTCTGATCGGCAAATACCTCGGCATCCTGCTGGTCGTCGCCGTGTTCGCGCTCGCCGAGGGCGGGCTCGTCCTGATGATGGGTGCGATGCTCGGCGGCCGCTCCATCCCGCTCGTAGTCGGCGTGCTCGCGGTGCTCGTGCTCTCGCTCGCCGTCGCTGCCTTTCGCTCCCAGCGCGCGCGGACCTTCGGGCCGATCGCCTGGTCGGTGGCGATGATGCTCGCGGGCTACCTCCTCGCCTCGGTCGCGCGCGGCGATCGCTCGCTCCTCGTGGCATCCGCGCTCCTCACCGTCCTCGAGGTGGCGATCATCGCCGCCGTCGCCACCGTGTTCTCGTCGTTCTCCACGCCGTTTCTGTCGGCCCTCTTCACCGTTGGCGTCTTCCTCGTGGGACGCAGCGCGGACACGATGGCCCGCTTGCCGAAGCGCATCTTCGGAGAGGTCATCGTGAGCGTCGGCCGCGGGCTCGCGCGGGTCGTCCCGAACCTGCACGTCTACGTGCCGGCGCGGCCGCTCCTCACCGGGGAGGCCGTCGACGCGACCCTCGGCAAGTACCTCGCGCTCGCCGCGACGCAGTCCTTGGCGTGGGTCGTCGGCCTCTTGGCGTTGGCGGCGTGGATCATCCGTCGCCGCGATTTCACGTGAGTCCCGCAGCTCCGCCGCGCGCCGAGGCCTCCGTTCGCAGGCACCCGGCCGTGCGCGCGGGCCGCGGGGCGGCGTTCCTCGCGCTCGGGCTCGCGGCCTGGACAGCAAGCGTCGTCCTCGCCGGGGAGGCGGAGCTCGACGCGAGCGATCGCGCGCTCGACGCGGGAGATCCGCATGAGGCCATCGTCTGCGCCAGGCGTGCCGCGCGGTGGTACGCACCCGGCGCCCCGCACGTCGGACATGCCTATCGGCGCCTCATCGCCCTCGCCCGCGGCGCAGAGGAGCGCCGCCGCCGCGAGCTCGCGCTCCTCGCCTGGCGAGGCGTCCGC
>SYFR01000349.1 GCA_005800325.1 Myxococcales bacterium
GCCATCGACGACGCCGCGGCGGTATCGGCGCTCGCGGCAGCACCGCAGCCGGGAGGGCCACCGCAGCCAGGAGGGGAAGCGGACGCGCCGAGCCCGGGATCCCCCGCGCGCGCTGAGTGGAACACGTTCTATTCGCGGCTCGCTGAGCTCGAGCGCGGCACCCGCGGCAAGGTGCGGGTCGCGCATCTCGGCGACTCGGAGATCGTCGGCGACGGCGTGAGCGCCGCGCTGCGTCGCGCGTTCGGTGCGAGGTTCGGCGCCGGCGGCCCGGGCTTCGCGCTCGCGATGCCGCCGGTGCCGTATTACGTGCGCGAGGGCTGGCGCCACCAAGCCGGGCTCGACTTTCAGGCCTCGAGCTTCGTCGATGGCGCGCTGCCCGACGGCGCGTACGGCCCGGGCGGCGTCTCGTTCAAGGGATTTCCCGGCGCACGGGCCGCCGTCGAGCTCCAGCCGAAGCTCGAGGGCCCCTGCTCGGTCGCGCTCACGTTCGGCAAGGCGCCGGACGCGGGCACCGTCGGCGTCGCGTTCGATGGCGGCGAGGCGACCGTGCTCGAGGCTCGCGCCGCCGTGCACAGCCTCGCCGTCCATCGCGCCTCGTTCGCGGCGTGTCCCTCGCGCCTCGAGATCCGCGCGAGCGGGGCAGGACCGAGCCGCGTGTTCGGCTGGTCCGTCGAGTCCGAGAAGCACGGCGTCGTGTGGTCGTCGCTCGGCACGGCCGGCGCCCGCCTCGCGCACTTCACGAACTACGACGTCACCGAGCTCGCCGCCGCGCTCGCCGCGCTCGAGCCCGATCTGCTCGTCGTCGCTTACGGTCTCAACGACACGCAGGAGCTCCCGCCTCCGAACCATGCAGAAGAGCTCACTGTCGCGCTCGGCGCGCTGCGCGATGCGACCCCGTCGGCGGCGTGCCTCGTCCTCGGGTCCTATCCGGTCGGTCGACGCACCGAGTCGGGCGGCGTGGATCCGCTCGGCTCGATCGTCCTTCGCGTCGCGCTCGCGCAGAAGACCGCGGCGGAAGCGGAGGGCTGCGCGTTCCTCGACCGCGTGGCGCTCTCGGGCGGGCTCGACGCGCCCTACGCCTGGTCGGCGGCGCGGCCGCACCTCATCTCCGGCGACTACCGCCACCTCACGGTCGCCGGGGCCGAGCACATGGGCAACCTCATCGCGCGCTCGCTCCTCGTCGGCTACGACGCTGCCCGACCGGCGCCCGACGCAGCACGGTAGCTCGGGTCGCGACGCCGTTCGTCATGCTGTTTAACACGCCCGAGTTCGCGATCTTCTTCGCCCTCGCGCTCATCGGCACATGGGCGCTCGCAGAGCGTCCGCGGCTCGTCGTCGGGTTTCTGCTGGCGGCGAGCGCGTGGTTCTACGCCGCGTGGGATCCGCGCTTCCTGGCGCTCATGGCTGCCGTCACGGTCGTCGACTGGCTGCTCGGCCTCGCGCTCGAGCGCACCGCGAAGAGAGGGTTGCGCCGCGCGATCGTCGCCAGTTGCGTCGCGAGCCACCTCGCCGTCATCGCGTACTGGAAATACGCAGCGTTCCTGCTCGCCGCGCTCGCCCCCGCGACAGGCATGCTCGGCCTCGAGCTGCGCGAGCCGCTCCACGTCGTCTTGCCCGTCGGGATCTCGTTCTTCACGTTCGAGGGGCTGAGCTACGTCGTCGACGTCTACCGCAAAGATCTCCCCGCCGAGCGCTCGCTCCCGCGCCTCGCGCTGTTCATCTCGTTCTTTCCGCACCTCGTCGCCGGGCCCATCGTCCGCGCCGGGCAGCTGCTCGAGCAGCTCACAGCAAAGCCGCGCCTCGAACCGGAGCGCTTCGGCAGCGGCCTCGTGCTGGTGTTCTCCGGGCTCGCCAAGAAGCTCGTCCTCGCCGACGTGCTCGCGCGCGATCTCGTCGACCGAGTGTACGACTTTCCGAGTCGCTTCTCGTCCTTCGAGGTCGCCGTCGCGATCGTCGCCTACTCGTTCCAGATCTACTGCGATTTCTCGGGCTACAGCGACGTCGCCCTCGGCACGGCGCGGATGCTCGGCTACGAGCTGCCTCGCAATTTCGATGCGCCTTACCGCGCCGCGAGCCCACGCGAGCTCTGGCGCCGCTGGCACATCTCGCTCTCGACCTGGCTGCGCGACTACCTCTACCGCCCGCTCGGCGGCTCGCGTCACGGACGGCTTCGCACCGCCTCCGCGCTCATGGCGACGATGGTGCTCGGGGGCCTCTGGCACGGCGCCGCGTGGACCTTCGTCGCCTGGGGCGCGCTCCATGGCGCAGCGCTCGTCGTCGAGCACGCGCTCGCGACGCGGTCGTTGGCGCGAACGGCAGCGCCTCCCGTGGACAGCGCCGGCGAGCTCTCACCACGGCGCGATTCGGCGCGGGAGGCCGCCTTTCCGCGCGCGATTCACGCCGGCAAGGTGCTCGCGACCTTCGCGTTCGTGTCGCTCGCCTGGGTTCCGTTTCGTGCCCCGGACATCACAGCCGCCCGCGCGATCCTGTCGCGGCTCGCCGACGGCTCGCTCGGCGCGAGCAACGTCCCGGTCACCGTCGTCCTCGCGCTCGCCATCGCCATCGCGACGCACGCCCTCCCCGATCGCTTCGCCGCGCGCGCCGAGGCCGCGTTCGCTCGCATGCCCGCGCTCCTTCAGGCCGCGGGCGTCATCGCGGCGCTCTACGGCCTTCGCGCCGTGTCGAGCGGAGCCCCGGCGCCGTTCATCTACTTTCAGTTCTAGGGTGGAACGCCGGGACCTCGGTCGCTGAAGGGTGGTCAGCGTTCGTCGCGGAGCGCGCCGCGCATCACTCGCGCGCTGCGAGGAGTCCTTGCAGCTCGACCGCCATGCGGCCAAGGCTGCGGGCCGCGTCCTGTGTCTCCTCGGCGCCGCGACGCGTCTCCTGGACGGCTTGCGCCACGGTGCTGATGCTCCGCGCGATCTGCGAGGTCCCGAGCGCCGCCTCGGAGAGGCTCCTGCCGATCTCGGTCGTCGTCGCGGTCTGCTCGGTGACCGCCACGGCGATGAAGCCTTGAATGTCGTTCACCTGGCCGATGATGGCGCTGACGAGCTTCAGCGCCTCGACGGCGCTCGTCGTGTCGCGCTGGATCGCGTCGATCTTGCGGCCGATGTCCTCGGTCGCCGCGCCGGTCGCCTTCGCGAGCTCCTTCACCTCGTTGGCGACGACGGCGA
>SYFR01000350.1 GCA_005800325.1 Myxococcales bacterium
CAGGTCACGGCGATCGCAGACTGCGTGCGCGTCGCCGAGCAGCACGACGTGCCGGTGATCTCGGACGGCGGAGTGAAGTACTCGGGCGACGTCACGAAGGCGATCGCCGCGGGCGCGAGCGCCGTGATGATCGGCTCGCTCTTCGCGGGCACCGACGAGTCGCCAGGCGCCATGGTCCTTTACCAGGGCCGCAGCTACAAGGTGTACCGCGGCATGGGATCGCTCGGCGCGATGCGTCGCGGCAGCAAAGATCGCTACGGCCAGGGCGGCGCCGCCGACGAGAAGCTCGTGCCCGAGGGGATCGAGGGGCGCGTCCCGTACCGCGGCCCGCTGCGCTCGATCGTCTACCAGTTGGTAGGCGGCCTGCGCTCGGGCATGGGCTACACCGGCTCGCGCACCATCGAGGAGCTGCGAAAGGGCGCGCAGTTCATCAAGATCACCGCGCAGGGCTTGCGTGAGAGCCACGTCCACGACGTCATCATCACCGAAGAGGCGCCGAACTACCGACCGATGTGAGCCGCGCGCGCGCGACGTCGGCGAGTGAGCCGCGAGCCGAATTGGGATAGGGTCGCCCGATGCCGTATCGAAGCGTCGGGGCGATCAAGAAAATGGCGACTCTCGATGGGGAGATCGTGGCGCTGGCGCCTTACGAGCCGGGCAGCGTCCTCGGGGCGTTCGCGAACGATCCCGTCAAGCTCGCGATGATTCCGTTTGCCGGCGGCGACGTGCGGGTTCAGGGCGTGGGCCTCGACGAGGTCTCGCAAGGTGCGCTCATCGACCAGCGCGTGGGCCTCGTGAAGAGCGGCGACGAGCTGTGGGCGCTGCTCGACGTACAGCACAAGCCGAAGATCGACCCCGTCACGCGCTCCATCCGCACGCTGGCGCACAACCCGCGCGGCGGCGCGGCGTTCGCCATCACCTGGGACGGAACTGGGGTCGAGCTGAAGCTCGACGGCGCCGAGGTCGTGGCGCGGACGTTCGAGCTTCGCGGCAAGGTGCGCGCGGTGAAGCTCGACGGGACGAGCTGCCTCGTCGCGGCCGATGGCGAGGGCGGGGGCGGGCGCTTTCGCGAGCACCCAGGCGCGACCCCGGAGAGCGGCACGCAGATCCGCTGCGATTTACCGCTCGCTGCGGCGAAGATGACCGAGCTCGCGGGCGGCCCGCAGCTCGCGGCGCTCTATGCGAAGGGCAAGCGCGACGTGTGCGTCGTCCGCAGGGTGGGCGCGGCTGCGCTCGAGGCGAAGATCCTCGCGCTCGGCTGCGCGACGGTCGCGGCGGCCGTGCTCGAGACGTGCCTCTTCGCGCTCGGCGAGGATGGCGTGCTTCGGCTCTACGACGGCGCGACGCTCGAGCGTGCGCGCGACGGCGCCGAGACGGCTGCGAGCTTCGAGCTCACGCTGCCGGCTGCGGCCGCGCCCAGCGTGGTCGCGTCGACGACGCGCGGCGGCAACCGCCTGTGGCTCGGGACGCGCGCCGGCGAGGTCTTTCGCGCCGACGCGGTGAAGGGCACCTCGCTGCTGTAGGCGGCTAGCCCTCCCCCCGCGTGCCGCCGCTTCGGCGACCGCGCGAGCACGAGATCCTAGTTCATGAAGGCGCGGACGTCGTCGGACGTGGCCGCGGTGAGCCCGGCGACGAGCGCCTTGGGATCGAGCTCCACCTCGAGCGCCAACCCGTCGGAGCTGCTCGTGACGCGCGGCTCGGAGCGCGGCGCATGCAGGCCGAGCAGGTGGCCGAGGTCGCTCGCGCCGAGATCGTCGAAGGCGAGGCGCAGCATGCGGTCGGCACCTTCCGTGCTCGCGAAGTCGCCGCCCACGAACACGGTGAGCGCGAGCGTCTCGGCCGGTGTCGGCGCGAGGCTGAGCGCCACGCACGTGCTCGCCGCGAAGAGGCCGCGTGCACCTTGGGCGAGATCGCCTTCGAAGGGGCCCGGAAGAAACGCCTCGAGCGGGGCCACGCCGAGGCGCTCGCTCGCGAGCCGCAGCGCGTCGGGCGCGAGCGCCGTCGGGACGCCGGCGAGCCTGCCTTGTGCGTAAAGGGCCGCTATTTTCGCGGGCCCGCGCGCCATGTCGCCGCCGAACTGATAGCCAGCGACGCCTCTGCCGGCGCCGACGAAGCCGAGCGAGCTCGTTCCGACGAGGCCTGTCACGAACGTGAGCTGGTGGCCGAGCGTTGCGCGTTGGTCGAGCTTCGTGAGCCGCTCGCGAAAGCGTCGCTCGACGGCGAGCGGATCCGCGTCGTGGCGCACGAAGTACGCGACCGCATCGTCCGGGGCCCCCTCGTAGGTGGCGAGCGCGAGCTCCGGCGCGCGGCGAACGTCGACCCCTGTCGTGAGCCTCAGGTCGTCGAGGCGCTCGTGCTGAAAGATGCGTGTGAGCAGCGGGTCAAGCCAAGCGACGCGCGCGAGCTCTGCGGGACGCACGAGGACGAGCCAGTTGAGCCGTGCGCTCGTGAGCAGATCGGTCAGGTGCGCGATCTCGAGGTCCGGCGGCGCGGGCGGCGGCGGGACGACGACCTCCTCGACCGCGGCGCCGCAGCCCAGGGCGGGTGCGAGAAACGCGAGGGCGAAGGCGACGACGGCGCGGCGGTACCCACCTCTCGCCGGCGCGCCTCTCGCGGTCGCTCTAGTCGTCGTCACGCGAGTCGGTGCCGTTCGTGATCGGGTGGACGCTGCTCTGATTGACGATCTCGCGCAGCTCTTTGCCCACCTTGAAGAACGGCAGGCGCTTGGCCGCCACGGTCACGCTCTGCCCGGTGCGCGGATTGCGACCCGTGTAGGAGCGATAGGGGCGCACCGAGAAGCTGCCGAAGCCGCGGATCTCGATGCCCTCGGCGCTGCGGAGCGCGTCGGTCATCGTGTCGAAGACGCAGTTGACGACCAGCTCGGCGCGCGCTCGCGTGAACTCTCCGCGCGCAGTGATGGCTTCGATCAGCTCGCTCTTGGTCATCCCCGACTCCTTGGCGGAGGGTGTCCCGGAAGGCGTGGATATGTCAACGGGTTTCACTGAAAGCGAGGGCGTCGAGGGCCACGCCTCCGACGCCTCCGAAGCGCAGCTCGAGCGCCTCTGCCGAGCTCGGGATCGTGGCCGGCGCGAGGGCTTCGCAGCCCCGGCCGGGTGAGAGCTCGCCGTGCCATGCGCGAGTCTCGAACCCGTCGGCGATGAGCTCGACGAAGTACGCTCGGGGTCCCGTCTCGACGGAGGCGGTGAGGCGGGGCGTGAGCTGTCGACCACGGAGCGGCTCTGCCGGGAGCCGAAGCGTGACCGCGCCGCCGCTCGCGCTGCCGGATGCGCGAAGGAGCAGGGCGCGGCGGCTCGAGCTGCACTCGGGGACGTCGTAGCTCGGCCATGCCCAAGCCCCGTCTTGTCGCAGCGGGGGCCACAGCGACTCGCCCTCGATGACGAGTGGCAAGAGGTCGGTCGGGGAGGGATCGAAGGCCAGCGGCGCGAGCGTGGCGCCGCTCTCGTATTGATAGAGAAGGGCCGGCGGGCGACCGCGTGCCTCCCACGCGAGGCGATCGAGCGCGTCGCCGTGATGACGCGCGACGGCGCCCGGGGCGTACGCCGCTGCGAGGTTGAAGCCGTGGTCGGTGCCGACGAAGAGGAGCGTCTCGCGGGGGGCGAGCCGAGGCTCGAACATGGGGCGGCCCCCATCCCGGTCACGCAGCTGCGCGTGCTCCGCCCCCGTCGACACCGCGAAGCCGAAGAGGCTGAGCGCGACCGCGAGGCCGCCCGTGCGCGGCGCATCGAGCGAGACACGCCGCGCCGAGTGGGACGCCGCGACGCGCGCTGCGCCGAGCGCTGCGAGCGCGTGCTCGAGCGGCAGGACGTCTGCGAACATGCGCGCGCCGCCCCCCGGGAAGTTTCCGTCGAAGTAGAAGGGAGCGTACGCGAGCACGAGCGCAAGCACCGCGAGCCCCAGCATGCGTGCCGCGCGCACCGGCACGAGCGCGCCCGCGACCACGAGCGGAAAAAGCGGCGCAAAGCCGTGCACGTCGGACAGGTGCTGGACGGCGCGACGAAGGGTGGTCTTGAGCGCGGCGAGGGCGTCGTAGCCGCCCGGGAGGTTCGCCGCGACGAAGCTGCCGTGCTCGCCGAGGCAGCCGATCCCGGTGCCGAAGCCGTAGCGAAAACACTCCGCGGGTCCGTCGCTCGCGGCGTAGTAGGAGAGCTGCGCGTTGCCGGTGAGGCTTCCGGTCGCGGCGTCTTGGTAGCCCAGGTAGAGCGCGACGGGCGGCAGCGCTCCGAGCGCGAAGGCACCGAGGGCGCGGGCGGTCAGCTTACCCGGAAGCCAGCCCGCGGCCGCGACGAGCAGCGTGACCGCGAGGGCGAGGGAGCTCGGCGGGCGTGTCGCGAAGAGCCACCCGCTCGCGAGTCCGGCGACCGCGGCGGCGAGCAGCGTCGGTCCGCCGGTGCTCGCGCCATCGAGAGCGCGCGCGCCAAGGACGAGCGCCGTGCCGAAGCACAGCGCGGCCCAGCCATGCGACATCGTGTCTGCGGTGTGGTAGCGGAGCGCGGCGCACACGACCGAGAAGAGGCTCGCGACGAGCGCCAGCTGATCTTCGCTCACGCTGGATGCGAGCCCGCGAGAGAGCTCGGCGCGGCTCGCGGCTGTGACCGACCGGTGCAGCAGGCGAGCGAGCGCGCCAGTCACGAGGGTGAGGCCGAACGCGAGCGCCGGCCCGACGAGCAGCGGCGCGCCGACGACGAAGCCGAGCGCGAGCACCGCGGGGTAGCCCGGGGGGAAAATCACGCTCGCCGCCGGCTGCCCCGCGAGCGACGTGCGCACGAGGAAGCGACCGAGGCTCGCCGTGTCGGGACCGCTCAGCGGAAACGCGAAGGCCCCGCTCGCGAGCGTGCGCGCTTCGAGGAAGTAGGCGGTCGCGTCGATGATGCGCGGTCCGCCGCGGAGGTAGAAGTGCACGTATCCGAAGGACAGCAGGGCGGCCGCGAACGGAGCCGCGCGGAGCAGCCAGCGCACCGCGGGCTCGCTGCGGAGCGCGCGGGCGAGCAGCGTGAGCGTGACGACGCTCGCGACGAGGGCGCCAACGCGAACCGGCTCGTCCGGGGACGTGAAGGGCCAGACGTAGTCGAGGACCGTCACTCGACGGTCCACGCGTGGTAGAGCACGGCCGTGCCCGCGTCGGGGCGCAGCTCGAGCTCGACGTCGCGACCCTTGCCGCCCGGGAGCGGGAGGGAGATTTCGCGCCACTCGCCCGTCGACGGCTCGGCCTCGAGCGTGCCGAGCTCTTCGCCGGCGTAGCGCACGTGAAGGCGCTCGTGCTGCTCCGGTGCGAGGCGCACGATCAGGATGCCGCTCCGCTCGGGCCCGCGGACGCGAGCCGTGGCGGCAAATCCGCTCGGCACGATCCGCCCGGCGTCGAAGAGGTCGCTCTGCTCTTGCGCGGGATCGGCGAGGAGCCGGTAGCGCACGAAGCCCACGCCGGGCTGGGGCAGATTCACCTGGTGCGCGCGCTCGCTCACGAGGTCGGCGAAGTCGACGGAATCGAGGACGCGCTGGCCTGGCTCGAGGCTCTTCGGCTCGCCGTGGTAGTCGAGGGCGGACCAGCGCGTGCGATAGAGGACCTTCTCCGCGCCGCCGCAGATCAGGTTGCCGCGCACGGGCACCGCCGTCAGGTAGCGACCGAACTGCGTCGGGAGCTCGCCCCACCACGAAGGGTAGATCGCCATCATGTCGGGGCGCTCATGAGGCGGGATGCGTTCGATGAGCTCGAGCGCGGCGCCGAGCCCTTGTACGGTGGCGCGAGCGAAGGGCAGCTTGCCGTAGCCGCCGAGGCCGATGAGGTCGAGGCCCGGGCGATCGGAGATGTACGTGAGCGCGCCGGCGTCGCCCACCAACACGCGCTTCGGCGCCAGCTTCTCGAGCAGGTACCCCGTGGTCACGTGCTGGTCGAAGATGTTGCGGCTCGCGCGCGCCAGGAACCAGATCTGGTCGCGCATACGCGGCTCCTGGTGCACCCAATAGATGGCCGCGAGCGCCGCCGCGCCCGCGAAACGCAGAGCCACCACGCGCCGGTCTCGCGCGAGGGCATGTGCGCCGCCGCTCACGAGCCAGCCGAGGCCGAGGGCCGCCGAGAGCAGGAGCCACGCCACGGCGGGCATCGCGTAGCGCTCGTTGTGCCAGCGCAATTGCGCGTTCGTCGCGACGAGCGCCATCCAGGCGAGGATCTGCGACCACAAGAACACGGCGAGCGGGCGGGTGCGTGCGGGGAAGAGGGGCACGAGCGCGAGGATCGGGACGAGCAGACCGAAGGGCCAGCGATCGGCGAAGTGGTGCTCGAAGAGGCGCGGCACGATGTAGCGGACGAGCCCGACGTAGCGGTCGAGCTTCTCGCCGCGCGTGAGGTAGGGCTGGTCGAAGAGCACCTTGGCGATGGCGCCGTTGGCCGACCATTCCCCCGTGAGGATACGGTTGGCCGCTGCGTGCAGCGCGAGCACGACGAGCGCCGGCGTGGCCGCGCCGACGACGACGAAGAGCCGATCGCCAGAGGTCGCGAGCGTGCCGTCGCGCGTCGCGGCGTAGGCGCCGTAGAGCGACAGCGCAGCGACACAGACGCCGGACTCGGGCCTTGCCGTGATGAGCCACGCGCCCGCGAGTCCGGTAAGCCAGGCCCGGCGTCGCATGGCGCTCGCGGTGGTGGCGGCGAGCTGGCGATCGAGGGCGGCGAGGGCGAGTCCCCAGCACCCGAGGTGCCACGCGTTTTCCATGCCGCTGAAGAGCGTCCAGTCGAGCGCACCCATCGAGAGCACGGCCGGTGGAAAGAGGTACTTGATCCAGGACAGGTCGCCTCCGGCCTCGGGATCGAGCTGAGCTGCGAGGCCGTCGACGAGCCTCCCGGAGTGAAAGAGGAAGAGAAATACCGACACCGTCGCGACGATCGCGGCCCAGGCCATGAGCCAGAGGTGCCGGAAGCCGATCCAATAGCCGAGCGCCAGGACGACGGGGTACGACAGGCTCGTGTTGCCGCTGGAGTAGCCGTTTCCCTCCGACCACTGAAACGGATACCCGCGCGCGAGCGCCCTCGCGTAGTCGAAATGGATGAAGACGTCGTCGAGCGGCGCGGACCAGACGCCGCGCGTCTGAGTGTGCAAATACCCGTAAAACGCGGTCGAAACGAAGATCGTGCAGAAGAACGCCCAGGCGGCGTAGAGGTTTGCGTCGTGCGCGGAGACCGCGGCGGTCACGCGCCGTGCGAGCGCAAGGAGCCGCGGCACGGCCCGAGCGGAGCGCGCAGTGGGGGTCTCCGTCGTCACGCGCCGCGAGCCTAGTCCGCTGGGTCGTACATCCGCTGACAAATTCGCTCGCCCCCGATCGGCGGGGCGACATCGATTCGATGGACTCGCACGACGAGGCTGAGTAAAACTTCGCCTGTTCTTTCGCTCGAGCGTCGGGCGTGATCGGGAACCACGATGCGTTGGCACGTCGAGATTTCTCGCCTCGGGGCGAAGGAGCCCACGGAACGGCTGTGCCTCGAGGCGCCGCATTGGCAACCGGCGCTGCAGCAAGCGCGCAAGCTGCGCGACGAGGGCGACACGCTCCAGGGGCTCACGGTCGAGTTTCTCGACGACGGATGCCGCGCCGTCGATGCCGAGCGTCGGCTCCGCTATGAAGTGGGTCGCGCCGCAGACGACGCGCCGCTCATTGCGACGCTCGCCGCGCCGAGCACCGCTCCCACGAAAGAGGCGGCAGCGCGCCGTGCCGACGGCGTGAGCGTCGAGGCGAGCGAGGGGACGGCGGCGAAGTCGGAGTCCGCCCCGGCGCCCACGAAGAGCAAGAGTGGCAAGGCGACGGGGACCCAGCCGTCCGGCGCAGCGCGTGGTTCTTCGGCCGCCGCGGCGCGCAAGCCCGGCAAGACGATGCTGTTCGAGCCGCGCGGCACCGCAGGTGGTGCGCGCAGCGATGTCGCGGCGACGCGGGCCGCCGTCGAATCGAAGCCCGCGCCCGCGGGCGCTGCCGAGGCGAAAGCGGAGCCGAAAGCGGAGCCGAAAGCGGAGCCGAAAGCGGAGCCGAAAGCGGAGCCGAAAGCGGAGGCCAAGGCAGAGGCCAAGGCAGAGGCCAAGGCAGAGGGGAAATCGGCAGCGGGTGCGGGCGGCCTCGGGCGTGTCGTGGCCCCGGATCCCGAGGCGCCTGTCGTGTCGCGGCCGGGCGCGGTCGTGCCGAAGGCTGGCGCGTCCGTGTCGGCCGAGCGCGCGTCGCTGCCACAGGGCGTGGTTCTGCTGTCGACGCGCAGGCGCGATCCCGACGACCGCGTCCCGCTCACGCACGTCGAGCGGGCCTATGGCACGAAGGCGCCGATCACGATCGCCGAGGCAACGAGCGTAGCGCAGGCGAGGTTCGGGGAGCTGCGGCGCGAGCTCGACGGAACGCGCGCCGGTATCGTGGTCGACGTCGCCGTGTTCGACCACGTCTACGAGACGCGCCCCGAGAAGCCGCCGCTGGTCTCGCTGCGGTGGCGCGATTGGCGCCCGGAGCCGGAGCTCGTCCTCGAGCCTTACCGTGCGAATGATACGGCGCGGGACGCGGCGACTGCCCCATCGGCGGAGGGGCCGGGCGGCGCTCGCGCGCGGGATGTCGGTGCGATCACGGCGTCGAAGATCGTGGCCGTCGGCGACGACGTTGCTGCCCCGCTGCCGCAGAAGGCCGCTTCCGCCGAACCGCGACGCGCGGTCGAGCCCGTGGGCGCGCTCGCGAAAGTTGCTGCGACGAGCGGCCCCGCGGCTCCCGTTGCGAAGGCCGAAGCTGCGACGAGCGGCCCCGCGGCTCCCGTTGCGAAGACCGAAGCTGCGACGAGCGGCCCCGCGTCCCCCGCCGCGTCCCCTGCCGCGTCCCCTGCGCCGGTTGCGACCTCGCGGCGGGCGATCGGCGCGCGAAGCCCCGGCGCCGCGAC
>SYFR01000351.1 GCA_005800325.1 Myxococcales bacterium
CGACTGGGCCCAAACCGAGCGAGCCCGACCCGAGCGAGCCGCACAGCCGCGCGACGTCGTCAGGGCCGGAGAGCTCCGCGCCGACGATGCGAGGCTCAGCGGCCGCGAGCGCCGCGAGCACCCCCGGCTGATCTTCCGACGTCACGGGGTAGAGCGCCGCCGCCTCGCCCAGCCCCTCGAGCCGCACCGCCCCGGCGCCGCGCGCGCTCGCAGCGACCACGCGCACCAAGACGGCCCGCGTCGCGGTCATGGCCGCGTTGGCGATCACGAACGGCTCGAGCAGCGGCACCTCGAGCGGCGAGAGGGCGAGCGCGGCGATCTTCACGCGCGCATCCTGCCCGGATCGACCGCAATGGCAAGCATCGGCGACTCCGCGCGCGCATCCTGCCCGGATCGACCGCCATGGCAAGTACCGGCGCCGTGTTCCCTCCCCCGGACGGACTCCGCGTGACCCACCCTGGACAGCACTGGGCTCCCGCCTCGTGGGGCCTACCTGATCTCTCGGGCCAAGCTCGCTTTCGAGCGGTGCCGCCGGAGAAACACACCCATGAACTCTACCTGCCGTTCCCTCGGGATCCTCATCGCGCTCTCGCTCTCCACGCTCGCCGGCTGCAGCGACAAAGTCGGCGGCGGCACAGGTCGCGTCGATCTGCCCCTGTCGGTGTGCGAGCCCCAGAATGGCCCGTTCAGCCTGACCATCGACAACCCCTATTTCCCATTGCCGGTCGGCACTCAGTACCTCTATCAGGGCGTCGAAGACGGCACGGTCATCGATCTGACCATCACCGTGCTGAACGAGACCAAGGTGGTCAATGGCGTCACGACCCGCGTGATGGAGGAGCGGGAGCTCGAGGACGACGAGCTCATCGAGATCTCGCGCAATTTCTTCGCGCAAGCGCCGGACGGCACGGTCTGTTACTTCGGCGAAGAGGTCGACATCTACGAGGGCGGCCAGCTCGCGTCGCACGACGGCGCGTGGCTCGCTGGGAATGGCAATCGCGCCGGGATCCTCATGCCCGGAAACCCCGAGGTCGGGATGACTTACCAGCAAGAGCTCGCGACGGGCGTCGCCATGGACCGCGGGGAGATCGTGGCCGTGGGCGTGCCCTTCACGGCGGGCGGGATCACCTTCTCGGACACCGTGCTCACCATCGACACCTCCCCGCTCGAGCCGGGCGTGCAGTCGGAGAAGACCTACGCCCGCGGCATCGGCCTCGTGTTCGACGAGCCGGTGAGCCTCGTCGGCATGCCGAGCCTCTAGCTCCACGGCGGTGCCGAATGGGCGGTGAATCCCTGGGGAATTCCGCGTCCCGTGCCCGGAACCGGCGTCCGAGTGGCCGATTTCCGGACCCGGGACTGGGTCCGGCTCCGGGACTGGGTCCGCGCGATCGTCCGCAAGACTGACGCTTCGTCAAGAAATGGCTCGACACGGCGGCGGTTCCCGGTTACCTGACGCTCCGTCAACTTTGAGGGGCCCGAGCCATGGGCCCGAGGAGCGCGCCCGTGTCCACCTTTACCTCCCCTGCATTCCCCGCCGCTGGCGAGTCCCGCGAGGCGATCCTCGCCGCCGTCGCCGACGCCCGCTCGCGCGATCTCGCCGCCGACGGCCGGGCCTTTGCGTTCATCTACGACGCCGGCAAGGAGACGCGGGAGCTCGCCCGCGAGGCGTACGCGGCGTGCATGCCGATCAACGGGCTCGATCCCACGGCCTACCCTTCCGCGCGCTCCCTCGAGCTCGGCCTCGTGCGCGCCTGCCTCGAGCTCATGCGCGCGCCTGCTACGGCCCTCGGCACCGCGACGACCGGCGGCACCGAGAGCGTGATGCTCGCGGTGAAGGCCGCGCGCGACTACGCCAGGAGAGCGCGCCCCGAGATCACGCGGCCGAAGATGCTGCTGCCGGTGACGGCGCACGCGTGCTTTCACAAGGCGGCCCACTACCTCGGAGTCGAAGCGGTGACCGTCGATGTGGACGCGAGCTTTCGCGCGAGCGCTGAAGACGCGCGCGCCAAGATGAGCCGCGACGTCATCCTCGTCGTCGGCTCCGCGCCGAGCTACGCGCACGGCGTCGTCGATCCGATCGCCGAGCTCGCCTCGCTCGCGAAAGAGCACGGGGCGCTGATGCACGTCGACGCGTGCGTCGGGGGGCTCGTCTTGCCGTTCTTGCGGGAGGCCGGGCTCAAGAGCGTCGCGTTCGACTTCACCGTCGATGGCGTCACCTCGATGTCGATGGATCTCCACAAGTACGGCTTCGCGCCGAAGGGCAGCTCGATGCTGCTCGTGCGCGATCGCGCGCTCCGGGACGCGCAGTACTTCGCGTGCGCGACCTGGACCGGGTACACGATCGTCAACTCGACGATCCTCGGCTCGAAATCGCTCGCCGCGACCGGCGCGGCGCTGGCCGTCGTTCGCCACCTCGGGATGAGCGGCTACGTGCGGCTCGCGCGCGAGATGTGGTCGGCGACGGAGCTCCTGGTGCGCACGATCGAGTCGCTTCCTGAGCTGCGCCTGCTCGCGCGGCCGGACATGAACCTCTTCGCCTTCACCACCACGGACGGAGATCTCTTCGAGCTCGCCGACCGGCTCACCCTCCGCGGCTGGCACGTCCAGCCCACGTACGGCTATGGCCCGTCGCCGGCGCACATCCACCTGACGATCGATCCGACGAACGCTCCCAAGGCCGCCGAGTTTGCGCGCGACCTCGAGGCCTGCCTCGAGGGCTTGCCGCGGCGCGAGGCGCCGCCCGCCGAGGTGGTGGGCATGCTGGCGCTGCTCGGGCAAGGCGACGCGGAGGGCGGCAGCGGCGCGCCGCTCGATCCTGCGATGCTGATGGCGTCGCTCGGCATCGCGGACGGCGTGCTGCCAGAGCGCTCGGCGATGATTCATCGCATCCTCGAGGCGGCGTCGCCCGAGCTGCGCCAGAAGCTCATGGTCCTGTTCGTCGGGGAGCTCTTCGCGTGAGAAACCCCTTCTCGGCGCTCGGGCGCGGCGGGCGGAAGCTGCGCATCGGCTACGGCCGCATCTTTCATGAAGCGTGCGCGCACTCGCCGCTCCCGACGACGGAGGCGGATTTTCGCCGCACCCACCACCTCGAGGGCGCGGCGCTCGCGCAGGCGGCGACGTTGCGCGGCAGCGAGCTGAAGAGCTTCTTTCCGCACGCCGAGCTCACCGGCTTCATGCAGGCGGCGCGCGCGGCCGGCGGCGTCACTGCCGTGCCGCTCTCGTCGTCGCTCGCGATCCCCGGCGGCCCCGTGACGCG
Source organism: Myxococcales bacterium (assembly GCA_005800325.1). Taxonomy (GTDB): domain Bacteria; phylum Myxococcota_A; class Polyangia; order Polyangiales; family Polyangiaceae; genus SYFR01. Next base: position 3,257 of record SYFR01000351.1, read on the forward strand.
AGAGTGCTTCGAGTGGCTCGTCCGTCGGCTGCTCGACAACCTGCGGCAAGCGGGCACGCTCGACGGCGTGTACCTCGCCCTCCACGGCTCGATGGAGGTCCTCGGGCTCGACGAGGCGCCCGAGGCGGTGATCCTCGCCCGCGTGCGCGAAGCGCTCGGGCCCGGGCCGCGCCTCGTCGCCAGCTTCGACCTGCACGGCAACATGACGCCGGCCATCGTCGACGCGCTCGATCTCCTCGTCGCTTACCGCTCGAACCCGCACTGGGATCTCGCGCCCACCGGGTTTCGCGCGGGCAATCGCCTCATTCGCCTCCTGCGCGGACAGATCCGCCCGCACAAGGCGTGGCGCAAGCTGCCGCTCGTCCTCGGCGGCGGCACGACCATCGATTTCGTCGCGCCCATGCGGCAGGTCTTCTCGCGCATGCGCCAGCTCGAGCGCGATCCGCGCGTGCTCGCGACCGCGCTCTTCATGGTGCACCCCTTCACCTCGTCGCGCGAGCTCGGGTGGTCGGTGCACGTGGCGACCGACGGCGAGCCGGCCCTCGCCGAGCGCCTCGCCGACGAGCTCGCCGAGCTCGCGTGGCGCGCCGCAGAGACGCCGATCCCCGAGCTCATGGGCGTCGAGGCCGCGCTCGCGACTGCCCAGCAAAGCCCGTGGCGCAGGCTCGGCCCGGTGACGCTGGTCGACACCGACGACATCGTGGGCGCCGGCGCACCGGGAGGCAGCACGCAGCTCCTCGCGGCCCTCGTCGGCCGTGACCACGGCCTCACGGCGCTCGTGCCGATCCACGATCCCGCGCTCTACGCCGCGCTCGCGAAGGTCGCGGTCGGCACCTCGCTCGAGGTCACGGTGCGCGGCACGCCGGGCTATGAGCAGCCGCCCGTCACGCTGCGGGCGACGGTCGCCGCCAGGGCCGACACCGAGCTCGGCAGGCGCGTCCGGCTCGAGCAAGGCCAGGTGCACGTGGCGATCTCGGCAGAGCCGCCCATGCCCATTCACCCCCGCTACTGGACCGAGCTCGGGATCTCCGCGCGCGACGCGGACATCGTCGTGCAGAAGAATTTTTTCCACTACCGGATCTTCTACGCCACGCACACGTTTCATCACGTGCCGGTGGCGACGAGCGGCGCGACCAACCTGCGCCGCGTCCTCGAGCTGCCGCGCCGCGTGCCGAGCCGTCCGGCCGCCGAGGTCGCCGACTGGCGCGCCGGCGACCGCCTCTTGCGGGCCTACTAGGGTGGTGCGAATGGCGCGACCGAGCGACCACGACAAGCGACGTGAGCTGGCGAAGCGCGCCGTCGCCGTGATGCAGCGGCACGGCGTCGACGTGTCGATGGCCGCGCTCGCCGCGCAGCTCGGCGTCAAGCGGCCGACCCTGCTCTATCACTTCCCGACGAAGGCCCACATCGCCGAGGTCGCGCTGGTCGCGCTCTTGACCGAGCAGGCGGTGCACGTCATCGCCGCCGTCGCCGAGCACGCGCACCCGATCGACCGGCTCTACGCTCACCTCCGCGCCGTGCACGCCTTTCACGCCGGCAACGAGGGGCGCATCGTGTTTCTCACGCAGGCGATCGCCGCGACCGCCGGCGCGCGGCTGCCCCTGATCATCGCCGCGGGCGCGCAGGTCTTCGAGGCGCACCGCCGCGACACGGTCGCCCGGCTGCGAGCGGGGATCCGCGCGGGCACGGTCGCGCCCTGCAATGCGGAGGCGCTCTTCGCCACCGTGCGCGCGCTCGTCGATGGCCTGATGATGCAGCGCGTGGTCGTGAACGCGAAGCTCCCGCAAGCGCACGATTTCGTGTGGCAGCACCTGCTCGCGCCGCTCAAGGTCGGCCCCGCTCCGCCGGCTGGCGCGGCGAGGCGGCGGTAACCGAGGGCGCGCGCACGCGGAGGCAGCGGCTGCGGGTGCAGGGAGAGGTGACACCGCCGCTCGCCGAGCAACACCAGCTTGCCAATGCACGATCGGCGCCTCGGGCCCAGGCGCGGGCGGCTCGGCCCCGGCCCCATCCTCGTCGGCCCGTCGCTCGGCGATGCGCGGTTCGTCGGCCCGTCGCTCGTTGACGCGCGGCTCGTCGCTGCGCGGCTCGTCGCTGCGCGGCTCATCGCTGCGCGGCTCGTCGCGGCGCGCGCGCGGCGGAGGCTCGAGCGGGACCGTGAACCAGAAGGTCGAGCCTCGGCCCTCGACGCTCTCGAAGCCAATCTCGCCGCCGAGCTGGGTCGCGAGCGCCTTCGCGATGAAGAGTCCCATGCCGAACCCGGAGAGCGCGTAGTCGGGCGTGTCGCGGTGCGCTCGGTAGTAGCGCTCGAACACCCGCTCCTGCGCCCTCAGCGGGATCCCGATCCCGTGATCCTCGACGCTGACGCGCGCGTTCGCGCGCTGCCGCACGACCCGCACGAGGACGAGGCCGCCCCGCGGCGAGAAGCGAACCGCGTTGTTCACGAGAATGTTCACGATTTGCCGCACTCCGGCGACGTCGAGCCGGGCCTCCACGCGCTCGGCCTCGAGGCGAAGCTCGTGGCGGGGAGCCCTCGGGCGCAGCTCGGCGAGCACGTCCGCGACCGCGCGGTCGACGGCGAGCTCCGTCGACTCGAGCGGAGCGCGCCGCAGCTCGAAGCGCGCGATATCGAGCAGCTCTTGCACGAGCATCGCGAGCCGGTCGCTCTGCCGCTCGAGCGCCCCGAGCGCGACGGCGCGGCCCGCCACGAAGCGACTCGCGTCCCATTCGTTCATGAGCTGCGCGTAGCTCTTGATCGTCGTCACGGGCGTCTTCAGCTCGTGCGCGGCCGTGGCGAGGAACTCGTCGCGCGCGCGCAGCGCGGCCTGCGTGCGGGCCATGAGCTCGGCGTTGTCGAGGGCGAGCGCGCAGCGGCGCCCGATCTCCTCGGCGAAGGCCACGTCCTCGGCGCCGAAGGACTCCGCGGCGCCAGCGAGGAGCGCCAGCGTCCCGAGCACCTTGCCGCGCGAGCGCAGCGGCACGAACAACACCGCGCCGAGCGCGAGCTCTTCGGCGATCCGGCGCTCTTCGGCGGACAACCCCGCCGCTCGCCAGGCGGCGTCGGTGCGCGCCACGAGCACGCTCGCGCCCGTCGCCTCGGCCCGGCGGGCTTCCTCGGGCAGACGGCGCCGCCAGAGCCCGCGCAGCGCGACGTCGCGCCACGGATCGACGTGCAAGCTGACCACCGTCGAGGTGCCCTCGCCGCGGCTCAAGAGGACGCAGCCCTGCGCCAGCCCCGGCAGCATGAGCCGCGCAAGATCGCGCAGGAGATCCTCGACGCTCTCGATGTTCGCCGCGAGCCGCCCGCCGACGTCGGCCAGCAGCGCGTTGCGCGCGGACGAACGCTCGGCGCTCGAGGCGGACGCGCGGAGCGCCGCTTGCGAGCCCGCGAGGTCGGAGGCCAGCCGCTCGGCGCCGAGGCGCCCGCGCACGAGGATCGCCGCGAGCAGAAAGAAAAACAGCGAACCGAGCGTCCCGCCCAGCAGGACGGCGCTCGGCTCGACGGCGAGGTCGAGGCCGAGGACGCGAAGGCGCGCCGCTTCGCGCACGTGGACCGTGAGAGCCCAGCGCGAGACACCGAGGGACAGCATGCTGACGTCCGCGAGGTCCTCCGGGCCGCCCGAAAATCCCTCGCCATGCAAGGTATCGCCCGGACTGGCCGCGCCGAGCTCGCTGGTCTGGCTCACGCGGTAGCCGAGCTCGCCCTGGCGCTCGCGGTCGACGAAGCCGCCAAAGACCGCGCGCGGGTCGAGCACCGCGCCGACGTAGCCGAGTACCATCGCGCGGCGCTCGACGAGCGACTCGGGCACGCGCCCCCCGCGGTAGTGAGGGAGCAGCGCCCAGAGGTCGCCGTTCTGCGCGACGGCGGTCCGGCCGGCGTCGCCTGCGGCCGCGAGGGCGGCGGTGCTCCACGGGGCCTTCGCGAGATCGAGGCCGACGAGGTGACCGAAGGCGTCGCGCGGCTCGACGAATTTCACGATGGCGCCGCCGTCACTCGACGCTTCCGCGAAGAAGACGGCGCGCGCCGCGGGAAAGCGCCTCTTCAGCTCGAGCGCGTCCACGTATGCGGTGAACTCCTGCGGCTCCACCTCGCGGCTCGCGACGTAGAGGCCGCGCAGCGCGTTGACGAGCAGCCGGTAATTCTCGAGCTCTTTTTCGACCGCGCCGTGCAGTCGTGTGGCCACGGCCTCGCGGCCCGCGCGCGAGGCGCCGGCGGAGATCCGCGTCACGAGGCTGCGCGACGCGAGGCTCGCCGCGAGCCCGACGCCGAGCGCGAGCAAGGCGGGCCCGTAGCGAAACCAGGAGCTGCGTGCGTGAGGAGCGGGCATGGGTGTCGCTGTCCGCACCCTCGTCGGCATGCGGTTGTACCTGCAGGCGGGAAGTAGTCCCGCTCGGCGCGAGGCCAAGTGCGCGCGCGCCCGATGGTTGACTCCCGCCTGTCGCTTCGCACCTCCGGAAGAGCAACATCCCGCGCTTGTGCCCCAATCGCCTCGCCCACTACGGTACCGACCCATGAACGACGCTCCTCGGCTCGCTCACGAGCGCATGGCCCTTCGCTCCGCCGGCCTTCGACGCCCGCTCGCCCCGCGGACAGCCCTTGCCTCGCTTGGGCACGCCGTCTCGCTCGCGCACCCGGGCTCGCTTTACGTGGCGCTCGCGCTGTTCGCGGGCGGCTGCACGCCGCACTTCGGCCCGCCGCCGATCGTCACCAAGGCGAAGCTCGGGAGCGTCATCGTGTACCGCAACGGCGTCGCCTACTTCGAGCGGCACGCCACCCCCGACGAGCGCGAGCTGAAGCTGCGGGTCCCCGGCGAGCGCGTCGACGACTTCTTGAAGTCGCTCACCATCGCCGATGACGCGACCGGCGAGGCGTTGCCAATTTCCTACCCGACGATGCAGCGCGACGGCGGCAACGTCGACATGGTGATCGCGCTGCCCGAGCGCTCGAGCGGGCTGAAGGTCACCTACGTCACCGAGAGCCCGTCGTGGAAGCCCTCTTACCGGCTCGCGCTCGGCGCACCCGGCGAGGCGAATCTGCAAGCGTGGGCGGTCGTCGACAACGTCTCGGGCGAAGACTGGAAAGACGTGAAGATCGGCGTCGGCTCGACCTCGGCCTTGTCGTTCCGCTTCGATCTGCACAGCGTGCGCTTGGTGGAGCGCCAGACGCTCGTCTCCGACGACATGCTCGCGCTCGCGCCTCCGACCGGCGGCTCGCCGCACGCAGCCGAGCCGCGCGACCTGCGAGAAGCCGCCGCGCTCGCGGCCGCGGCGGTGGCCGCCCTCGGTGACGACGACGGCACGGTGGCGCTCGCCGACGGCACCGACGAAGAGCGCGCCAACAAGGAGCTCGAGGGCAAGGACGACGAGCCGTTCGGCGCGCCCCCTCCGCCTGTGCAGGCGATGCCGACGATGCCCTTCCGCAACGCGCCGACGAAGGGTCTCGGCACGGCCCAGGGCTTCGGCCGCGGCTCGCGCGGCTCGGTCGCCGGCGGCCTCCCGTCACCGGATCGCCCCGACATGTGGGCCCAAGGCAACGTCTCGCGCGCGAGCAAGAAGGGCCGACCCTCGCATCACGCCGAGGCCGACAAGAACGTCCGCGGCTCGGCCGGGTCGCGCGCCCGCGAGCTCGCGCTCAAGACGGCGCAGATGCTCACCAAGAGCCAGCGGCTGCGCGTCGAGGGTTACGCTCAGAAGGGGGACGCGGATCCGCGCAACGCCGCGCTCGAGCGCGCGAACCGCGTGCGCAACGGGCTCATCGCCAACGGCGTCCCCGCCGATCGCATCGACGCCGTCGGCGTGCCCGAAGAGGGCACCGAGGCCGTGCGCATGGTCGTCGCCGAGACGGCAACCGGGGAGTCCGCCGTCAAAGACGCGGGCGGCCGCGCGTCGGAGACCGTCAGCGCCGAGCCGCTGGGCCAGGCGCATTTCGTCTCGAGCGAGGCGATGACGATCGGCAGCGGACACTCGGCGATGGTGAGCACCTTGCAGTCGCCGGCGCGGGCCGACCGCGTCTACTACTACGATCCGATCTCGAAGCGCGGCAGCAAGGACTTCGCCTTCAACGCCATTCGGCTCGAGAACCCGAGCCCCTACACGCTCGACGGCGGCCCCTTCACCATCTACGAGGAAGGTCAGTTCTTGGGCGAGGGGCTCTCGGACGCGCTCTTGCCCGGCACCGTGGGCTTCATCCCCTACGCCCTCGATCGCGCCATCGTCGTCACGACCGAGGGCAGCTCGCGCGACGAGATCGAGCGGCTGCTCACGCTCGAACGCGGGATCGCCAAGGCCGCCGCGCGCCGCGTGCACACGACGAAGCGCACCCTCTCGAACCGCGGCACCGAGGCCGCGACGGTGTACCTGCGGCACGAGCCGCTCGCCGGCCACACGCTCATCCACGACGGGCCGGTGGAGAAGCTCGGCGGCGCGTATCTGTTTCGCGTCACCGTGCCGGCGGGCACGACGCTGCCCTTCGTCATCGAGGAGAAGACCCCCGTCGAGCGCATCCTCGATCTCCGCGGCGACGCCGGAGTCGCGGAAATCGCGGTGTTTCTGAAGCGCGAGAAGGTCGACGACGCGCTCGCGGTCGGGCTCGGGCGCATCGTCACGCAGCACGAAGAGGGGCAGAACCTCGCGCGTCGCACCGAGGTCGTGGACGAGCAGCTGCGCGTCTTTCGCCAGCGCACCGACGAGATCAACGCGCAGCTCTTCCTCCTGAAGAAGCTGCCGCAGGGCGAGAAGCTTCGGCGTCACCTCGCGACGCGCATGGATGAGATCAGCGCGCGGATCCAGTCGGCGAGCCTCGAGCGCGCCGAGCTCGAGGGCAAGAAGCTCTCGGCGCGGATCGAGCTGCAAGAGGCCGTGGCCGAGCTCGCCTTCGACGAGGCGAAGAAGGCCCCGGATCCAGCGCCGAGACCGGTCGATCCGAGCTCAGCGCCGGGCACTGGGCCGGGCACTGGGCCGGGCACTGGGCCGGGCACTGGGCCAGGCAAGCCGGCGACCCGCGCGAACGAGAAAGGAGCGGCACGATGAAGCCCGCAACGAAACACGCCCTCGCGATCCCCTCGGCCAAGCGGCGGCGGCGAGCTGCCTGTCGCTTCGCGCGACTCGGTGCCCTCGCGCTCGTCGGCTCCCTCGCGCTCGCCGGCTGCAGCAGTAACCGCCCCGTGCTCGCCGACGCGACCAAGCTCGGCAACGTCATCATCTACAAGACCGGCGTCGCGTACTACGAGCGCTACGCCGAGCCCGGCGAGGAGCACATCGATTTGCGCGTGCCGAACGAGCGCGTCGACGATTTCCTGAAATCGCTCAGCATCGTCGATGAGGCGAGCGGCAAGGCGCTGCCCGTGAGCTATCCGACGACGTCGAGCCTCGATGGCTATGTCGCGATGCGCATCAACCTCGGGCCGCACAACGGGCGCCTCCGCATCACCTACGTGACCGAGAGCCCCGCGTGGAAGCCGAGCTACCGCATCGTGCTCGGTGCCGACTCCGCCGGCCCGCAAGCTCCCGGCGCACCGCCGACGGCGACGCTGCAGGGCTGGGCGGTCGTCGACAACGTCTCGGGCGAGGACTGGCAGCAAGTACGCATCGGAGTCGGCTCGACGTCGGCGTTGTCGTTTCGCTTCGATCTGCACAGTGTGCGCATCGTGGAGCGCGAGACCCTCGGCGGCGGTGGCGAGCTCGCGCTGGCTCCCCCGACGGGCGGCGCCGCGTATGCCGTGGCGACGAGCAAGGTCCGCATGCTCAGCAGCCTCGGCGCGAGCGACGTCGCGACGCTCTCGCCCGGAGGCATGCCGCAGGCCGCCGAGAGCCGCGGCTCCGACGGGGACGACAGCGGCAACGTCCAGAAAGAGGCGCCGCGACGGCCCGATCTGCGCGCCCTCTCGCAGCAGATCAAAAACTCGAAGCAGCGGGTGCGCATCGAGGGCTACGCGCAGGCGGGCGACGGCGACCTGCAGATCTCGTCGCTCTCGCGCGCGAACGCGGTGCGGCAAGAGCTGCTCGACAACGGCGTCTCGGCCGATCAGCTCGAGGTCGTCGCGACGGGCAAGCTGAGCTCGAGCGACGCGGTGCGCATCCTCGCCGGCGACGACGCGGGCGTCCCGGGCACTACGTTGGGCGGCGCCGTGTCGGCGGAGGACTCGCAGCCCGCGGGCCTCGCCCACTTCGTCTCGAAGAGCCCGATGAACATCGCCGCCGACCACTCGGCGATGGTGAGCATCTTCGACAAACCGACGAACGCGCGGCGCGTCTACTACTTCGACCCGATCTCCGAGCGCGGCTCGAAGACCTACGCCTTCAACGCGGTGCGGCTCGAGAACCCGACCGCATACACGCTCGACGGGGGCCCGGTCACCGTCTACGCGGCGCATCAGTTTCTCGGCGAGGGCCTCTCCGAGTCGGTGCTTCCGGGCGCCGTCGCGTTCGTCCCGTACGCGCTCGACAAGAGCGTCGTAGTCGAAGCGAGCGACGATTCGCGCGAAGAGCTCGAGAAGCTCGTGACGCTGCAGCGCGGCGTCGCGACGGCCGAGTCGCGCCGCATTCGCCGCAAGCAGCTCGTGATCTCGAACCGCGGTCAGAAGCCGGCCGAGATCTACCTGCGCCACCAGGTCCAGAAGGGCTACGAGCTCGTCGCGAGCGGCGCGCAGAAGCACGAGAAGATCGGCTCGGCGTACCTCTTCGCGGTCGAGGTGCCTCCAGGCAAGGCCACCGAGCTGTCGATCGAAGAGAGCACGCCGCTCTTGCGCACGGTCGACATCCGCACCGACGGCGGCGTCGGCGATGTCGCGGTGTTTCTCGCGAAGCGCGCTCCGGACGCCGAGCTCGGCAGGCGCCTGCGCGAGATCGTCGACGCCCACCGCGCCGCGCAGAACCTCCGCGAGAAGATCGGCGTGCTGCACGAGCAGATGGCGGTGTACCGCGGGCGCGTCGAAGAGCTAACGCTCCAGCTCTTGTCGCTGAAGAAGGTGCGCGAGGCCGACAAGCTGCGCCTGAGCCTCCAGAAGAAGAGCCAGGAGATCAACGAGAAGCTCCAGAAGGCCACCATCGAGGTGACCGACCGCGAGGGCGAGCTCATGACCATGCGCATCGAGCTCGAGGACAAGATCGCGGAGCTGACGCTCGAGGCGCCCGCCACGCCGGCGCCGAAGGCCGCGGCGACTCGCAAGTAGCTTCGGCCGCGGGCGCCGTCGGGTGGGAGCGGAGCGCGCTGCCGGAAGGCGTTGGGGCCGAGCGCGCTTGACGGCCGCGGTGCGCCAGCGCAAAAGCGGGCTCCCATGAGGCGATCCTATTCGGTGGTGCTCTTGCCCGGCGACGGGACGGGCAAAGAGGTGGCGGTCAGCGCGAAACAGGTGCTCGCGGCGGTCACGGCCAAGACCGGGGCCGCCTTCGCCGTCGAGGAGATCCCCTGCGGTGGCGAGTACTTCCTCGAGCACGGCCGCGACTGGCCCGAGGGCTCCGAGGAGAAGTGCAAGCGCGCGGACGTGGTCCTGCTCGGCGCGGTCGGCTGGCCCTCGCCGACCGGCAATGGCCCGGTGACGATGGCGAACGGCAAGATGGCCGGCTGGTCGCCCGTCATCGGCAACCGCCTGAAGCTCGATCTCTACGCGAACATCCGTCCGGTGAAGCTCTACCCCGGCGTGCGCGCGCGCATCAGCGGCAAGCACCGCGAGGTGTGGGAGCCGAAGAACGTCGACATGGTGTTCATCCGCGAGAACACCGAGGGACTCTACGCCGGCATGGGCGGCACGCTCAGCCCCGGGGGACGCCCCATGGTCGCCACCGACACGCGCATCATCACCCGCGCGGCGTCCGAGCGCGTCATCCGACTCGCCTTCGAGCTCTCGCAGAAGCGCGGCCGTGGCGCGCCGAAGGACGGCAAGAAGCGCGTCACCTGCATCGTGAAAAATAACGTGCTCGAGGGCTGCCGCTTCTTCGCGAAGGTCTTCGAGGAGATTGGCGCCGAGTACCCGGAGATCGAGAAGGACGTCGCGATCGTCGACGCCTTTACGCAGTGGCTCATCGGCCAGCCCGAGTACTACGACGTGCTCGTCACGACGAACATGTTCGGCGACATCGTGACCGATCTCGCGAGCGTGCTGCAGGGCGGGATGGGCATGGCCGTCGGCTGCAACGTCGGCGACGAGCACGCGATGTTCGAGCCGATCCACGGCTCGGCGCCGAAGCACTCGGGGCTCGACAAGGTGAACCCGATGGCGATGCTGCTCGCGACCGGAGAGGCGCTGCGCTGGCTCGCCGAGCGGCACGGCGACGCGACGCTCGCGAAGGCGGGCGATGCGGTCGAAGAGTCCGTCAAGCGCGTGCTCGCGAAGGGCGAGACGCTCACCTACGACCTCGCCGACGCGGGCCGCGCCAAGAAGCTCAGCGAGGTGACGGCGGCCGTGCTCGCCGAGCTCGAAGCGATGCTCTGAGGCGCGCGCCGCCGCAGCTCAATTGGCCAGTTCGATTGGCCAGCTCGCACTCCTGCTGAGGCCGAGGTCGAGCCTCGCCTAGGCTTGGCCGAAGAGCTCGATGTTCGCCCGGCCCTTCTCGGGGTTCGGGCTGCGGTAGGTGAAGTCGACCTGCTTGATGACGCGCTGGCCGCCGGGGAGATCGATGCGGCGTGTGGTCGACCCCTGGCGAAAGTCGTGGCGCACCTTGGGCTGGAACACCTCGCCGTCACCGAAGGTCACGGTCATGTCGAGCAGCTCGAGCGGGGCGCCGCTGACGTGGAGCCCGATGGCGCGAAAGCGGCCCTCGGACGCGGTCACCCGGATGACGTCGTGATCGACCTGAAACCCGACCTCTTGCTTGCCGAGGAGCACCCAGCCATCACGAAACTCGTGGCCGTAGGCGTGCTTGGCCGGCACGTGGATGACGCAGGCGTTCGCGGCGACCGCGAGCCCGAGAGCGAGAGCGCAAGGTGTGAGCTTCATGGCCGGCGACGTTAATCGCAGAGCGGGAGCGGCCGCAAGCGGACCGTGCCGCGCATGCCGGGCAACGCGATTCCCCTCGATTCGATGGACCCGCGCGACTATGGTCCGCGGCCTCGGCTCGCCGTCGTGCGGGCCCCCATCGAGCGAGGAACACATGGCCACCGACGCCTCCGGCTTTCAGCTCCGCGCCTACGTCTTCATCGACTCGCTGCAGCCGCAGCTCGCCCAGTACATGGCGAAGACCAACCGTGTGTACGACCCGCGCGAGCTCGACGCCGCGCTCTTCCTCGAGATCGCGCCGGCGATGGAGATCCACGGCAAGATCGATCAGGCCCTGAAGGCCACGCGCGTGAAGCTCGGCTCGATGGTCACCGAGCGCGTCTTCGGCATGATGCAGGTGCACCACGAGGACCAAGGCGAGGTGCGCGCGGCGGGCGAGGCGGTGCTGGCGGCGTCGGGCCTCAAGGTCAGCGATCGCGCGCGCTGCAAGATCCTCCAGAACAAGATCATCCGGTCGGTCGAGCAGGACCACGCGATCGCCTTCACCGGCCTCGCGTCGGGCAACATGGTGCTCGCTGGTGAATCCATCCTCATCATGGAGGCGGAGCCGGCGGCGTACCTGTCGATCGCGTGCAACGAGGCGCTCAAGGCCGCCAGCGTGAAGCTCATCGACATCATCGTGTGGGGCGCCTCCGGTCGCCTCATCCTCGCGGGCTCCGAGGCGCAGATCGACTACGCGGCGGCGGCGGCGACGGCGGCGCTCGAGAACCTGAACCGCGCGCTCTAGTCAGAGCTCTGGCGCGCTCCACTCGCGAAGCGGTGGGAGGGCTGGGGAGGGGGCCTTCAGCGTCGCAGGCGCGACGACGTGCGCTCAACTTGGCAGCGCCCGGCCCTGGTTCGGGGCGCATGGATCCATAGTGATCCACTTCGGTGCCGCGGCGCGCTGGGGGGCGGCGGCAGCGCGCGAGTTTGCTGGGAAACGCGGCCCCTGACGCGATCGCACGCCTGGCGCGATTTCTGCTCCTGCCTCCTCGCATGATGCCTCGCAAAGAGACACTCGCATCGACCCGCCTCTGGGCTGCGCTCGGTGCGACCGCGCTGCTCGCCGCCACCGTGGGCGCCTGCGTCACCGATGCCACGTCGCTGCTCATCGTCGGCAACCACGGCGGCGACGGCTCGGGCGGTGACGCCAGCGTCGGCGTCGGCGGCTTCGATCCCGGCGACAGCGCGGGTGCCGGCGGCGTCCAGGCGTGCGCCGGGGTCGAGAACGAGGCGACCAAGATCCCGGTCTCCATGTTCATCGCCGTCGACAAGAGCGGCTCGATGGACGACGACGGCAAGTGGGACGACGCCAAGAGCGCCTTCCTCAAGTTCTTCGCGGATCCGGCCGCCGACTCGCTGAACGTCGCGCTGCGCTTCTGGCCGGACGCGGGCTGCGACAGCAACAGCTGCAACGTGGACGCCTGCGCGACGCCGCAGGTCGAGCTCGGGCCGCTCGCCGATCCCGCCCACGAGGCGGCGCTGACCCAGCTCTTCAACGACAAGGATCCCGGCGGTCCGACGCCGATGGACGCGGCGCTCGCGGGGGCCGCCCAGTGGGCCGTCATGCACCAGACCACTGTCGGCAGCGCCGAAAAGGTCGTCGTCGTGCTCGTGACCGACGGCGAGCCGAACGGCTGCGACGAGGGCATCAACGCGATTTCGAAGCACGCCTCGGACGCGTTCGCCGACAAGGAGATCCTCACCTTCGCGGTCGGCCTCGATGGCTCGAACGAGGCGCAGATGGACACCATCGCGAAGGCGGGCATGAGCGAGAAGGGCTTCTACATCGGCAACGGCAACGCCGAGGCGGAGCTGCTCCTCGCCCTCAAGAAGATCCAGGCGAGCATCGTCGCGTGCACGTACACGATGCCGGTGAGCCCCGAGCCGGACCAGGTGATCGATCCGACGCAGGTGAACCTCAGCTACACGCCGGGCGACGGCGGCGCAACGGCCGACTTCAAGCAGGTCGCGAGCGAGGGCGCGTGCGGCGGCGCCGAGGACGCCTGGTACTACGACGACCCGACCGAGCCCTCGAGCATCCACCTCTGCCCCGCGGCGTGCACGAAGGTCCAAGGCGACGAGGCCGCGAAGATCAAGCTCGTGCTCGGCTGCGCGACCAAGGTGACCTGAGCTTCACGGCGCGGTGCGCGCGAGTTGTGGCCGTTTTCGGGCCGAGAATGAGCTACACGCTCACCGTCGAGAAGCTCGCGCTGCCCGCACTCGTAGTGCACGGCGGCGCCGGAGCCTACCTGCGCACGACCACCGCGGAGGCGCGTCGCGAGCGCGGCCGCACCCTCGTGCGAATCGCGCATGCGGCGCACGCAAGGCTCGTGGCGGAGGGGGCGCGCGCGGCGGTGCTCGACGCCGCGTATGCGCTCGAGGCGGACCTTGGCTTCAACGCCGGCTACGGCTCGCGCCTGCAGCAAGACGGGGTCGCGCGGCTCTCGTGCGCGCTCATGGACGGCGCGCGCACACGACTCTCGGCGGTGTACAACGTCGAGGACTGCGTGCACCCGAGCGTGCTCTGCGCGGCCCTTCAGTCGCGCGGCGATCGCAACCTCGACGGCCGAGGTGCGCGCCTCTTGATGCGGCAGCTCGGCATGCGGCTCGAGGACGTGCGCTCGCCCGAGTCGCTCGAGCGGTGGCGAGCGCTCGTCGCGGCGCGGGAGGTCGCGGATCGCGAAGGTGCGATCGGCTCGGCCGGAGGAGCTGCGGCGTACGCGGCGCTCGAGGCGCGCTGGCCGATCCCGACGGAGCTCGAGGCGCGCTTGCCGAGCCCGACAGCGCTCGACCCGCGCGCCGCGACGGAGACAGCGCTCGAGGCGCGCGCGGCAGCCGAGACCGCCCTGCCGCCCGAGAGCGAGCGGTACGGCACCGTGGGCGCGGTCGCGGCGACGGCAGCGGGAGAGATCTGGGCGTGCACCTCGACCGGCGGACGCGGGCACGAGCACGTCGGCAGAGTCAGCGACTCGCCGACGCCGGCCGGCAACTACGCTTGCCCGCTCGTCGCCGTGAGCGCCACGGGCTTCGGCGAGCAGATCCTCGATTACAACGTCGGCGGCCGCATCGCGACGCGCATGCTCGACGGCATGAGCCTCGAGCGCGCCCTCGTGCGCACCTTCGACGAGCTCGCCGCGGCCGAGGCGCTGCTCGGCGTCATCGCGATCGCGAGCGATGGCACCGCGGGATTTGCGTACACCACCGAAGCGTGCGGGGTCGCGTGCGTCGACGCGGACGGGCGGGTGCTCGTCGACGCGCACGCGGGGACCCCGTAGCCACTGTCAGCCTCGGCGCGCGGCGCCTCACGGAGCTGAGCGCCCGTCGCTGAGCGCCGCAACACGCGCCCGTCGCTGAGCGCCCCTCTCAGCCTCGGCGCGCGGCCTCGTATTCGGCGCGCAGCACGCGGCGCATGACCTTGTTCGAGGCGGTGCGCGGGAGGGCCGCCGTCGTCACGACCTCGTGGATCTTGAAGAGCGGATTGAGGTCCCGCGCGATCGCCTGCGAGAGCTGGCGCGCGAGCTCGGCGGGCTCCACCGAAGCGCCGGGCGCGAGCACGCAATCGAGGACGAGCTGGCTCGGGCCGCCGCCGCGGGGCGTCGTGGCGATGGCCGCCGTCTCGAGCACGCCGGCGGCTCGGTTGCACACGCGCTCGAGCTCGGCGCTGCTCGTCTTGATGCCGCCGAGGTTCATGGTGTCGTCGACGCGACCGAGCGCGCGGTAGTAGCCGCCGCCGAGGCGCTCGACCTCGTCGCCGTGACGCCGCAGCGTCTCGCCGCCCGCTCCCTTCGGCATGCCGGCGAAGTACACCTCGTGGTGGTCGCGATTCTTGAGGCGATTGGAGCTGCCGCACATGGGCGCCACGAGCGCGAGCTCCCCCGTCCCTGCCGCCGCGCCGTGCTCGTCGAGCAGCACGAACGACGCGCCCATCGCCGGCGTGCTGAACGCGCTCGGCACCTGCGGCTCGAGCACGCTGCCGGTGAGGTAGCCGCCGCCGATCTCGGTGCCGCCGCAGTACTCGATGATCGGGCGGTAGCCCGCGAGGGTCATGAGCCAGTGCATGTCGAGCGGGGTCGAGGCCTCGCCGGTCGAGCTGAAGGCACGCAGCGCGGACCAGTCGAGGCCGCGCATGCAGTCGCTCGCCCGCCAGGTTTTCACGAGGCTCGGCACGAGGCCGAGCAGGCTCACGCGCGCGTCGGCGACGAACGCTCCGAAGTCGCGGCCGAGCGGGCTGCCCTCGTAGAGCGCGAGGGTCGCGTCGTTGAGGAGGCTCGCGTAGATGAGCCACGGCCCCATCATCCAGCCGAGGTTGGTGGGCCAGCACACGACGTCGCCGGGACGAACGTCGTGGTGAACGTGCGCGTCGGCGGCGGCCTTGATCGGCGTGAGCTGCGACCACGGGATCGCCTTCGGCTCGCCGGTCGTGCCGGACGAAAAGAGCACGTTCGTCTCGGCCTCGACGTCACGCACGGCGTAGGGGGCCGCCGTGCCGGCGCCGCGCGCGAGAAACTCGGGCCAGGCGAGATCGCCCTCGGCGAGCGGCGCGGACAGCACCTCGCGCGCCGCAAGCACCACGGTGCGCGGCGGGCCGGCCTCGCGCACGCGCTCGTAGAGTGGCAGCGTTTTGTCGCCGCGCACGATGACGTCCTGCGTGAAGACGAGCTTCGCCTCGCCGATCCGCAGGCGCGTCGCGATCTCCTGCGCGGAGAAGCTGTCGGCGATGGCGACGACAGCGCCGCCCATGCGCACCACGCCGAGATAGATCGCCACCGACGCGTACGTCATGGGCATGTCGATCGCGATGGCGTCGCCCTCGGCGAGCCCAAGCGCGACGAGGGACGCGGCGACCTTGCGGCTGTCCTCGCAGAGCTCCGCGAGCGTGCGCACCTCGAGCGGGCCGCCCTCACGCCGAAACACGACAGCCGGCCGCGCGTCGTCGCTACTCGACCCGCGACGCTCGAGCGCACACGCGGCGATGTTGAGCCGCATGCCCGGAAACCAGCGCGCCTTCTCTGCGCCATCGCGAAGCTCGACGCTCCTGACGGGCGGCGTGTCGGCGCAGATCCCGAGCCGCTCGAGGAGCGCCGGCCAGTAGCGCTCGGGCTCGCGCACCGACAGGGCGTGGAGCTCCGCGAACGACGCGACGCCGAAGAGTCGCACGAGCTTCGCGGCGTTCGACTCCGTGAGCTCCGCTCGGCCCGGCACCCACACGGGAGGCGGCCCGTCCTCGCGCTCGCTCCACCCCGCAAACGCCCGCTCGTGCACCAGCCGATGCACGGCGAACGGCAGCTCGGCGTCGAGCACCGTCGTCACCCTACGCCACGCCTCGAGCCAGTCGCCGCCCCGAGCCTGCCACGCGCCGACGATCGCCGCGCGCAACGCCTCGGCCCGCGCGCCATCGAGCCCGGCCGCGCTCGCGAGCTCCTCGGCCGTGAGCGCGTCGAGCGTCCCCAAGATCACCCGCTCTCTCATCGCCCGCGACGCTTAGCGAGGGCGCGGCGCCGCAGCAATCGCGGGTCGACGACACGGCCCATCGAGCGGGCGCCGCCGCAGTAATCGCTCGCGATTGACCGTCTGGGCGGGCCGCGGCACGAAGGGCGGATCCGTGCCCCCGCGCCGAGGCAACGCCGGCGACCACCTTAGGAGTACCGAACCTTGC
>SYFR01000352.1 GCA_005800325.1 Myxococcales bacterium
CGCTGTCGCTGTCGCTGTCGCTGTCGGTGCTGTCGGTGCTGTCGCTGGCGCTGTCGGTGCTGTCGCTGGCGGCGGTGGCGCTCGCGGCGGTGTCGTTCGCGGCGCTGTCGACGTCGGCGTCGCTGGCCGGTGGCTCGAGGGAGGTGCTCATGGCTCGTCGCAGGGGCGCCGGATCCTATACCGCGGCTCATTCCGCGTGCCCTTGATGAACGTCAACGAGGGCCGTCGGAAAGTTTCTCGAGCCACGTCCGTCGCCGCAAGGATTTGCCGGCAAACACTCACGGGACGAGGGCGGTCCCGAGGCTGCCCGGCGAGGCCAGCTCGCGGGCGAGCTCCCCCTCGCGGAGCGAGCCGACGATGTGGACGCGTCCGACGCCCGCGCGGATGGCGGAGAACGCCTCCTCGAGCTTCGGGATCATGCCCTTGGTGACGGCGCCCGTGTCGATGGCCGCGTGCGCCTCGGCCTCCGTGAGCCGCGCGATGCGGCTCGTCGGATCGCTCACGTCGCGCAGCACGCCCGCGATGTCGCTGACGAGGACGAGCGCGTCGACGGCGAGCCGCTCGGCGACGCGGTTGGCGACCGTGTCCGCGTTGATGTTGAAGCACTGGCCCGCGGCGTCGGCGCCGATGCACGCGAGCACCGGCACGTGGCCGCTCCGCATGAGCAGCGCGAGCAGCGCGACGTCGACGTTGACCACGTCGCCGACGAGGCCGAGATCTACGGGCTCGGGCGGACCGCCGCGGAGGATGGCGGGCGGGCGCCGCGTGGCCTCGAGGACGAGCGAGCTTGCGCCGGAGAGGCCGATCGGGCGAGCCCCCGCGCGCACCAGCGCCGCGCAGGTGTCGATGTTCAGCTTGCCGCCGACCACCATCTTGAGGACGTCGAGCGCGGCCTCGTCGGTGACTCTCCGGCCCGCGATCTGGCGCGGCGTCTGGCCCAGTCGCTCTTGCAGCGCGCTCGTCTGCGGACCGCCGCCGTGAACGACGACGAGCTCGGTGCCGCGCTTCGCGAGCGCCGCGATGTCGTGCGCGATCGCCGCGAGCCCAGGGCCGGCGACGGCGTTGCCCCCGAGCTTGACGAGCGCGCGCGCCGGCAAATCTTCGCGCTCGTTCACGGGTACCCCCCGGGGTCCTTCAAGGTTGCGCTCTCGTCGACGCCGAGCGCGACGTTCATCGACTGGATGGCTTGGCCCGCGCCGCCCTTGATGAGGTTGTCGATCGCCGCGAAGCACACCAGGGTGCGCTCGGTGCCGTGCGGTGCGCCGAGCGTGAAGCCGACCTCGGCGTAGTTCGAGCCGCTGACGGCGGCGACCTCGGGCAAGCGTCCGCTCGGGATGCGAACGAACGTCTCGCCCGCGAAGGTGCTGCGATAGGCCTCGGCGAGCTCGGCCTCGGACACGCTGGCGCTCACGGTCACGAACGTCGAGGCGAAGATCCCGCGCGTGAGCGGCGCGCTCACGGGCACGAACTCGAGCGCGAGGTCGCGCGCTCCGGCCGAAGCGAGGGTCTCGAGGATCTCGGGGACGTGCTGGTGCGAGAGCGGCTTGTACGCCTTGAGGTTCTGCGCGCGCACGGGGTGGTGCGTGCCGGGCTGCGGGGCGGCGCCGCTGCCGCTCGAGCCGGTGATCGCGAGCGTACGCACGGTGCCCGTGAGCAGACCCGCGCGCGCGAGTGGCAAGAGGCCGAGCTCGGTCGCGGTCGCGAAGCAGCCCGGCGAGGCGATGAGTCGCGCACCGCGGAGCTCTACTCGGTTCTGCTCCGGCAGGCCGTAGACGGCGCCGGCGAGGTGCTCGGGGCAGGGGTGCTTGGCGGCGTAGTGCTGCTCGTAGGCGGCGACGTCTTTGAGGCGGAAATCACCGGACAGATCGACGATGTGACGCACGCTCGTCGCGAGCAGGCGGCCGACGAACGACGCCGCGACTCTATGCGGCAGGCCGAGCAGGACGACGTCGACGCCCGCTGCGGCCTCCTCCGGTGCGACGTTCTCGAAGCGCAGGTCCGACAGGCCCTCGAGGTTCGGATGCGCGGCACCGAGGCGCTCGCCCACGTAGTCGATCGACGCGACCCGCACGAGCTCGACGTCGGGGTGGAGCAGCAGCCGGCGGATGAGCTCATTGGCCCCGTAGCCGCTGCCGCCTAGCACGGCCGCCTTGAAGCGCTTCATGCGCGCTATCTACTGTGGCGGCGTGGGGGCAACACGGAAAACGCGATGGGGTGTTCGCCGCGGTGACTCGCGCCACCTCGCCCACGGCGATGGGTGGAGGTGCAGTAGCTTGTGGCCCATTAGGAGCGGGCCGCAGGCCGCGCGCGCTGGGGCCGAGATCCTCGTCGATCCGATGGGTGCGCTCGACTAGATTCGTGGCTGCCCATGTCCGTCGTCGACGCGCGCCTCGAGGAGCTCGTGGCCTACTGCCGCGCGCAAGAGCGGCCCATGCTCACGGAGCTGGAGGAGCTCGTCGTGCACAACTCGCACACCGCCAATCGCGAGGGCGCGACGGCGGTGTGCGGGCTGCTCGAGCGGAGCCTCGCGAGCGTTCCCTGCGTGAGCGTGCGCACGATCGCGAGCGATGCCTACGCTCCGCATCTCGTGGCCGCGACGGTGAGGGCGGGCGAGGATCCGGGCGGATGCGTCGCGCTCGTGGGGCACTACGACACCGTGTTTCCGCCCGGAAGTTTCGAGGGATTTCGCGTCGACGGCGGGCTCGTTCGCGGCCCCGGCGTGCTCGACATGAAGGGCGGCCTCGTCGTGATGCGCCGCGCGCTCTTGGCCCTGGCGCACGTCGGCGTACTCGAAGCGCTGCCGCTTCGCATGGTCGTCGTCTCCGACGAAGAGGTCGGCTCGCCCGAGAGCGCGGACGTCATCGAGCGCGAGCTGTCGCGCGCCGCCTGCGCGCTCGTGTTCGAGGCCGGGCGGGCGCACGACGCCATCATCACGCGCCGGAAGGGCACGGGCTCGGTCCGGCTCGTCGCGACCGGCAAGGCGGCGCACTCCGGCAACGCGCACGCCGAGGGGGCGAACGCCATCTGGGCGCTGTGCCGCGCGATCGATGAGGCGCAGCGACTTACCGACTACGCGCGCGGCGTCACCATCAACCCGGGCACGATCGCGGGCGGGCAGGGCCGCAACACCGTGCCCGATCGCGCCGAGGCGCTGCTCGACGTGCGCTTCGTCACTATCCGAGACGGCGAGGATGCGGTCGCATGCTTGAGGCTCGCGGCCGAGCGAGCGACCGCGGCGATCGAGGGCACGCGGGTCGTGGTCGAGGGCGGCGTCGCGCGACCGCCGCTCGAGCGCACCGACGCGAACGTGGCGCTCTATCGCGAATATGCGGATAGCGCGCGCGCGGCGGGGCTTGGCGACGGCGAGGCCGGCCTCATCGGCGGAGGCTCCGACGCCGCGACGACCGGGGCCCTCGGGATCCCGTCGATCGACGGCCTTGGTCCGCGCGGCACGGGATTTCACACGAAGAACGAGTGCGTCGAGATCGCGACTTTCGTGCCGAAGCTCGAGGCGCTCGCCCGCTTTTTGTACGCCCGCGCCGTCGCGGCATCGTGACCGTGACGCCGGCGGCCACGATCGCGTGCGCGCTCCTTCGCGCTTAGGTCAGTGCCGGTGAGCTGCGCCGCGCTCAGCTGCCGGTGAAGTGCGCCTTGCTCTTGCTCAGAAACGCCGCCATCCCGCGCTTCTGATCGGCGCTGCCGAAGAGCGCGGAGAATGCGTGGCTCTCGAGCTCGCAGGCGTCGCCCAGCGAGGCGTCCGCGCCGTGCAACATGACGCGCTTGGCGCTCGCGACGGCGAGCGGCCCATGCTGGGCGATGTGCGTTGCGGTCGCCTGCGCGCGCGCTACGAGCTCGGCGAGGGGCACGACCACGTTGGCGAGCCCGAGTCGCAGCGCCTCGTCGGCCGCCACCATGCGACCGGTGTAGACGAGCTCGCGAGCCATGCCGATCCCCACGCGGCGCACGAGCCGCTGCGTGCCGCCGAAGCCGGGGATGACGGCGAGCGTCACCTCGGGCAGGCCGACCGTCGCGGTGTCCG
>SYFR01000353.1 GCA_005800325.1 Myxococcales bacterium
CTCCGTAGAGGCGCACGATGTTCGGGTGCTCGAGCGCGCCAAGCAGTTGCCGCTCGAGCGCAAAGCGCCGCAGGATGTCCTGCGTGTCCATGCCGCGGCGAACGAGCTTGACGGCGACGTTGCGGCGGAACTCCGACGTCTCCTGCACCGCGAGCCACACGGAGCCGAGTCCACCGCGACCGAGCGAAACGGCGTGATCGCGCGGCCCATCGCGCCGCGCCCGTGGGGAAACCGCTCGGGATCCAGCAGCTCGTAGCAGATGCGCTGGCCCGTACGCGGGCACTCGGCGGAACAGGTGCAGCCGCGCTTGGCGAAGCTCACGGTCTCGCCGCTCGCGAGGCGGCCGCTCCCCTGCACGCACAGCCGATCGTGAAAATCTTGGCTGACGGTGCGGAGCGGGTGACACGCAGCATCGAAGAGCTGGCGCGTCACGCCGACCTCGGCATGGGTCGGCTCCTCCGGGAAATAGTAGTACGTGTTGCGGAAGAGCTCGTGGTCCCGTGTGCCTTCGAGGACGAGCCCCACGGGCTCGGCGCTCGCTTCTCCCGGCGCGCGCATCGACGGGCTCGCCGTGACTGCGTTCGACGTGGCCGCGAGCTCGCGGCTGGCCGACGCGGCGCTCTGTGCTTCGCCCGCCTCGTCGGCGAGTTCGTTCGCGAATCGGCCCTCCGGACGCGGAGCACTCGCGAGCCAGTCGGCGCCGCCGCAACCAAGGAGCAGGCTCGCCGCCGCCGCCACCACGACCTGCCGCGCCGGAATCGAGACGCAGAACATCGTGCCGCGCTGCGCGTTCGCGTCCACGTCGAGCGTGAACCCGTGGCTTTCGGCGATCTGCTTGACGAGGGCGAGCCCGATCCCGACACCGTGCTTCTTGGTCGTGAAGAACGCTTCGAAGATCCGGTGCCGGTCGGCGTGCGGGATCCCCGGCCCCGAGTCCGTCACGGTCATCCGCGCCGAGCCGTCGCGCTCTACGCTCAGGCCGACGACGACCTCGGCGCCGCGCGTGCTCACCTGCAGCGCGTTTCGCACGAGGTTCCAGAGTACCTGGTGCATCTGCGCCCGATCGGCGATGACGACGAGTGCTGCCGGCCCGTTGTACCGGACGTCGATCTCGTTGCCGAGCCCGGAGCTTCGGGCGAGCTCCACGACGTTGCGAATGGTCAAGGCCAGGTCAATCTCGTGCAGCGTCGGATCACGCGGGCGACTCAGATCGACCATGTCGGTGACCAGGTGATTCAGGCGCAACGTCTCCTGCTCGATGAGCCGGCAGAGGCGCACGTCCTCGTCCGCGAGCGCGTTGCTCGCGCGCAAGAGCTCGATGGCCCCGCGGATCGATCCTAGCGGGTTGCGGATCTCGTGCGCCAGCCCGGCAGCGAGCCGCCCGAGCGAGGCGAGGTGCTCGGCCTCGGCAACGCGGCGCTCGGCCTTCTCGAGCTCGCCGCCGTAGTGCCTCGCGCGCTCGGCCAGAAACGAGGCGAGCGTCGTCACCACGATGATCGCGAGCACGGTGCTGAACACCGGGTAGATCATCTCGTGGCCGCGCACGAGGTAGGCGTCTCGGGGCTGGTCGCTAGGCGCCTGTAGCCATCCCTGGGCGAACCCGACGGCGAGCGCCACGTAGCTCGTGATGCCGGCCATCGCGGCGGAGACCGCTCCCGACGTGCCGAGAACCACGGCCCCCGCAAGGCACGTGAGCCCGTACAGCGAGGCCGAGCCGCTCGTGACCCCGCCGGAGACGTACACGACCGCCGTCCACGTGAGCTGATCGGTGACGAGCTGCGCGTGGGCCAGCGGCGCGAGGCGGCGGCCCGCGCGGAGGACGACCGCGTACACGGCGGTCATCACGAACGCGAGCGTCGCGGTGGCGACGGCGATGAGGCTGGAGACGCCCCCGAGCTTGGTGTCCGCGTAGTACGCCTGAATGACCACCAAGAACGCGCCGAGCAACGTCAGCCGCAAAAAGCTCAGGCCCGCCAGCCGCCGCCCGAGCGGGGACGCGGCGCCGATGGGGAGCGGGAGCTTCACTCTGCCTTGATGTTGCCGGCGAGCTCGAAAATCGGCAGGTACATCGAGACGAGCACCGTACCGACGACGCTGCCGATCACGACCATGAGGATCGGCTCGAGGAGCGAAGTGAGCGCCGCGACCGCGACGTCGGTTTCATCCTCATAGAAGTCGGCGATCTTGTTGAGCATCTGATCGAGCGCGCCGGTCTGCTCGCCGACCGCGACCATCTGCACGACCATGCCGGGAAATACGGGCAATTCGGCGAGTGGATCGGCGAGGTTTCGACCCTCGGAGATCTTCGACCGGGCGTACATCAGCCCCTCTTCGACAATGACGTTGCCCGCCGCCTTGGCGACGATCTCGAGAGCGTCGAGGATCGGCACGCCCGAAGAGAGCAGCGTCCCGAGCGTCCGCGAGAAGCGCGCGACCGTGATCTTCTGCATCACGTTGCCGACGACCGGCAGCTTGAGCAGGACTTGGTGCACCGCGCGCTTGCCTTTGGGGCGCCGGTAGGTCTGCACGGCAGCGACGCCGAGGCCGACGGCGCCGAGCGCGATGAACGGCGCGTAGCCGACGAAGGCGTTCGACACCATGATTACGTACTTCGTGAGCTTCGGCAGCTTGTCCGCCGCGCCGAACTCCGCGAACATGTTCTCGAACGCCGGGATGACGAAGGTGAGGAGCACCACCATGACCAGGACCAAGATGATCATGACCGAGACCGGGTAAGTCATCGCGCCCTTGACCTGGCGCTTGAGCTTCACGTTCTTCTCGATGTAGATGGCGAGGCGGTTCAGGATGGTGTCGAGGATGCCGCCCACCTCTCCGGCGTGAACCAGGTTCACGAAGAGATCGTCGAAGATCTTGGGATGGCGGCGGAGCGCATCGCTGAACGTGGCGCCGCCCTCGACGGTCTGCTTCACGTCGACGAGCGTCGCCTTGAAGATCGGGTTGACCTCTTGGCTCCCGAGGATGTCGAGGCACTGCACGAGCGGCAGGCCGGCGTCGATCATGGTGGCGAACTGGCGGACGACTTTGACGAGGTCCTTCGCCTCGACACCGCCGCCCAAGCTGAGCGAGATCTTCTTGGCGACCTTCTGCGGGTTGAGCTGCTGCGCGCGCAGGCGCTTCTCGACCGCGGCCCGGTTGTCGGCGACCATGACGCCCTTGAGGACCTCACCTGTCGTCGCGCGCGCTTCCCAGGCAAACTGTGCCATCGGCCGGAGCATAGGTTCGGTTGAGCGGCGTGGTCAAAGTAAGATGGGTGCGGCTCCATTCCGGCGGCATGAAACCTCGTGATGCTGCGGGGTTGGCGTGGCTGAGGGGGTAGGACGAGGGCGCTTTCCATGGGGTGGGCCGCCGCGTACGGTGCGGCCAGGAGGTCCACCATGAGCGCCCAGCC
>SYFR01000354.1 GCA_005800325.1 Myxococcales bacterium
GAGGCTCAGCATCGACTGAGCCTCCATCGACACGAGGCTCAGCATCGACTGAGCCTCCATCGACACGAGGCTCAGCATCGACTGAGCCTCCATCGACACGAGGCTCAGCATCGACTGAGCCTCAAGCCATACCAGCCTCAGTCGATCGCGAGCTTGATCGCCTTGATCGGACGCGCACGAACGATCTTGCGCGCCGGCTTCGCCTTGATGGTCATCGGCTCGCCCGTCGCCGGGTTGCGGCCCTGACGCTCCGGAGTCGCCTTCTTCTTGACGACGGTGAACTTCGCGAAGCCGGGGACGGTGAAGACGCCCTGCTTCTTGAGCTGCTTGTGGCCGATCTCCTCGAGCGACTCGATGATCTGCTTGATCTGCTTGCGGTTCAGGCCGGGGGTGGCGTCGCCGAGCGCGTTGATGAGCGCCGACTTCGACATCTGAACGACCTTCTTCGCCTTGGGGGCTGCTGCTGCTTTCTTCGTTGCCATCGAAAAACCTCGTAAATTTTGGGAAACGGCGTGCGGAGGCAAGTCATTACAACCACGGAACGTACGCGCAGCGCAATCCATAAAAAGCACGAAAACCGGCTTTTTTTGTCGATCTGGGGCGTGCGACCCACAAAAGACGACCGAATCAACGTTGGTCGGCTGGCCGGTTGGCTCTAGCCAAGCCCACCGCGGGTGTGCTATTCGTCGGCTCGTGGTGACGAAGATGACGCGATGGTCGGCAGCTCTAGCGGTTCTCGTGACGTTCACCGGTGCGGGCGCGACGGCGCACGCCGCGCCTGGCGCGAAAGAAAAGCGCGAGGCGCAACAGCTCGCGCAAGAGGCGAAGAAGCTCGCAGCGAAGGGCGAGCTGAAAGACGCGGCGAGGAAGTACAAGCGCGCCGATCAGCTCGCGCCCTCGGTGACGTACAAGCTCGAGGTGGGCAAGCTGCTCGCGGATCTCGGCGACTACGTGCAGGCGACGACGGTGCTGCGCGAAGCCGCCAACGCCACGGCCACGGGCGCCGCGGACAAGCGCGCCAGCGCGACGGCGGTGAAGCTCGGCGGAGAGGTCGAGGCGAAGACGCCGAAGCTCGAGCTCGAGATGATGGAGCCCGAGGCGTCGAAGGTGACGCTGCTCGTGGACGAAGAGGAGGTCGATCCGACGAGCGGTGCGTACGCGGTGAACCCGGGCAAGCACGTGATCGTGGCGCGCGCCGCGGGCTACCGCGACTGGTCGAAGGAGGTGCGGCTCGACGAGGGCGCGACCAAGACGATCGAGATCAAGATGACGCGCAGCGCGGGCGGAGACGACGCGAGCGGTGGCGGCGGCGCGCCGCGCTGGAGCGCGTACACCGCGTGGGGGCTCGGCGTCGTCGGGCTCGGCGTGGGCGCGGGCTTCGGCGTCGCGGCGATCCAGTCGACGAACGACGTCCTCAACGTCTACGGCTGCAAAGAGAACATTTGCCCGCCCGAGGCCGCGGCCGATCTCGACATCGCGCGCATGAACGGCAACCTCTCGACGGTCGGCTTCATCGTCGGTGGCAGCGGCGCGGTCGGCGGCACGCTGCTCTTTCTCCTCTCCGACGACGAGGGCAAGCCCCCCGCGAACGGCGCCGATTCGGCGAGCGCGCGGGGACTCGAGCTGCGGCCGCTCCTCGGCGCGGGCTACGTTGGCGTCACCGGCTCGTTCTGAGCGGAAGGTCTGCTGCGATCGCGCGCGCCGCGGCGGCGTGCAAAATGTTTCCGGCCCGCCGCGACGCCGCAGCTATTCTCGCGACGGTGATTCCGCGCGCGTCGTTCGGCTGCCTCGTCCTCGTCCTCGTGCTCGTGGCTTGCGGAGGCAAGGCCGTGTGGGATCCTCCCGTCGGTGATGCGGGCGGCGGTGGCGCGGGCGGTGGCGCGGGCGGAGCGGGAGGTTCAACGACGCAGAGCAGCGTCACGAGCACCGCGGTCACGGTCGTGTCGAGCTCGTCGGCGACTGGCGGCGCGGGCGCGGGCGGCGAGGCGGCCGGGGGCGGGCCCACCGAGAGCGGGCTCGAGGAGATTTCACTAGGGGTCGTTGCGTCGGACGTGCCGACGCCCATCACGATCGCCGGCGACACGCTGGGCTTCACGGTCCTCGTGAAATCTTCCGACCCCTACGGGCGCATGGGGGTGCGCCGCCTCGAGTCGCCGAGCGCGGCGGCGGTCGTGGACGAATACGGGATCGCGGGCACCGCGGCCGAGTTCTCCTGGTACGGCATGACGCCGGCGGGCGTGCCGCAATCGGACCAGGCGAGCGCGATGCCGACCGTGATGCCCGGCACCTGGCAGCTCACCGTCGGCGATCCGACGGCGCAGGAGCAGAGCGCGGCGGTGAGTCTGTGGCGGCGCCGCACGCTCGACGGGCTCTTTCACGGCGGCGCCCTCGACGTGAACGTCTTCGCGGTCGACGGGGTGACGACGACCACTTACGTGCAGCAGGTGCTCAAGGAGGCCTTTGGCGACTGGGCGGGAATTGGGCTCGGCAACGTGGCCTTCTATCCGCTCGCGAGCACGCACGCGCTCGTGGACGAGTCGACGTTCTTCCAGCTCGTGCAGCAGTCGAGCGCCGCGACCAACACGCCATCGCTCAATCTGTTCGTCATCGAAGCGTTCACGGGGGAGTTGAGCAACGTGATTGGCGTCGCCGCCGGGATCCCCGGGCTCGGCATTGCGCCCGGCTCGAACTCGAGCGGCATCGTGTGGATGCCCTCGGGCGCCCTCGTCGACGCGAGTGTCCTTCGGCACGAGGCCGGCCACCTCGCGGGCCTCTTTCACACGACGGAAATCGCGCCGGGCTACAGCGATCCGCTCGGCGATACCGCGGTTTGCCGGAGCGTGGAGATGCTCGTCGACGCGTGCCCCGATGCCGGCAACGTGATGTTTCCGTATGCGCTCGGCGCCGCGGGATTTTCCACGATGCAGGCGCGCGTCATCCGTGGCTCGACCTTGTACCGTGGCTTCGCCGACGAGGTCGGCGCGAACGCTGCTGCCACTCCCGGTGGCGACGCGAAGGGAGAGCGCGCGACGCCGCACGAGCCGCTCGATGAAGACGCGCTCGGCGCGGACGGCGAGGCTGTGCCGGGCGGCGTGGCGCGCAGCTCGTGGCGCGCGAGGCTCGGACGCGGGGCGTCGTTCGCGACCGCGCACTGGTGCTCGCGCAATCGCGGCCGCGGCGCGGACGCGGCACGCCTCGCGAAGATGGTCGCAGCGCGCGACCTCGTGCTCGTGGCCTTCGATGAGCGCGCCCCCGAGCTCGTGCGCGAGCGAGCGGTCCATGCGCTCGCGACGACGCGCCGGCCTCATCGCGCCGCGCTCACCCGGCTCGCCAACGACGCATCGACCGCCCGCCGCGTGCGCCTCGCCGCCTTGGACGCGCTCTTGTCCGTCGATGCGCGCCCCGACTCGACTGGAGCCATGCTCGCGCGCACCTTCGCGGCCGACGGCGATCCCGCGATGGCGCGCTACGCGAGGCGGCTCCTGGCACGCCGCGGCTTCTAGTTTGCGCGTGAATGGGCCGAATCTCTGCTCCTCCGGGGGCTGTAGTTAAATGTAGGTGACAGCTGCGGCGCCTCGTGGTAAGGGGCGCGCCATCATGCGCGACCGCTACAAGCCCGACGATGGCAACGAGCTCGGCGATTGGCTAGCGAGCGCCGCCGAGACCCTATCAAGGCACGGCCGCTGGCTCGGCCCCACGGGGATTGGCCTCGCGTTGCTCGCCACGTCGCTCGTCGGCGCGTATCGCGTCGATCCGGGCGAGGTCGGTGTCACGCGCCGCTTTGGCAAGCTGATGGACGTGACCCAGCCGGGCCTGCACTTCCGCTTGCCGATCGTCGATCGGGTCGACGTGGTCGACATCTCCGAGGTGCGGCGCGCCGAGATCGGCTTTCGCACGGCGCCCGAGGGACCGAAGCGCGACGAGCACGAGGCGCGGATGATCACCGGCGACGAGAACATCATCGAGGTGCAGGCGATCGTGCAGTACCGCGTCGACGATCCGGTGAAGTACCTCTTCAGCCTGCGCGATCCGCAGCAGTCGCTGCACGCCGCGGCGGAGGTCGCGCTGCGCGGCATCGTCGGGCAGACGATCATCACGTCGGGGCTCGACGATCTCGACGACTCGACGGCGTCGCACCATGGCGACGACGAGGCGAGCGCGGACGCGCCGCGAGCGCCAGCGGCAGGGGCCGAAGACGCCGCCAAGAGTCTCGCGACGGGCGAGCCGGGGGCCGAAGATGCCGCGCCTTCGCCCACGGCCGAGCCGACCGGAGCGCCATCGGCAGCACCGACCGGAGCTCCGACGGCGGCACCGACCGCGGCGCCGACTTCCGCTCCCGCTACGACCGCGGCGCCCGACGCCCAACGTCCGCCCGCCGCGCCCAAAACGATGGCCGACCCGAAGGGCAAGGCCCCGCCGCCGGCGAGCGCCGCGAGCTCCGACGACCTCGCGCTCGACTCGACCGACATCCTCACGACGGGGCGCGAGCACGCGCAGCTCGCGACGCGCGTGAAGCTGCAAGAGCTCGTCGATCGCTACCAGAGCGGACTGAAGATCATCGAGGTGAAGCTCCTCGTGGTCGATCCGCCCGACGACGTGAAGGACGCCTTTCACGACGTCGTGCGCGCCCGCGAAGAGCGCGAAAAGAAGATCAACCTCGCCCTCGGCTATCGGCAAGATCGCATTCCGCGCGCTCGCGGTGAGGCGAAGAAGGTCGCGCGCGCGGCCGAGGCCTATCAGAGCGAGCGCGTGCTCAAGGCGAAGGGCGAAGCCGCACGCTTCCTCGCGCTCTTGAACGAGTACGAGAAGGCGCGCGGCGTGACGCGCGAGCGGCTGCACCTCGAGACCGTCGAGCGGATCATGTCGCGGGTCGAACGCAAGGTGCTCATCGACGAGGCGGTAGCGAAGGGTTCGATCCCGCTCATTCCGCTCGCGGGCGGGTCGCTTCTCGGCCAACACGCAGCCGCGCCCGCCTCGCCGGCCGCGCCGCAAGGAGGAAACTGAAATGGCCCGCATCTTCTGGGCGCTCTCGGCCGCTTTCATCGCGCTCATCGCCCTCACCTCGGCGATGGTGTTCGTCGACGAGACCGAGTTCGTCATCATCACGCAGTTCGGCGAGCACAAGCGCACGCTCGACACGCCCGGCCTCGCGTTCAAGGTGCCGTTCGTGCAAGAGGGCATTCACGTCGAGAAGCGCATCCTCGCCCGCGACACGCTCGCGCAAGAGATCCTCACGGCCGACAAGAAGCGCTTGCTCGCCGATCCGGTGACGCGCTGGCGCGTGGCCGATCCGCTCCAGTACTACAAGTCGGTGCGCAGCGAGGACGGCGCGAAGCGCAACATCGACGCGGTCGTGCAGAGCGAGCTGCGGCAAGAGCTGGCGCACCACGCGATGAGCGAGATGGTGGGCTCGGCGCGAAGCATCATGATGGTGCGCGTCACCGAGCGCACGCGCGAGCGGCTGCGTCCGCTCGGCATCGAGGTCGTCGACGTGCAGATCAAGAGGCTCGACCTGCCGTCCGAGGTGCAAAAGTCGGTGTTCGATCGCATGAAGGCCGAGCGCGAGCGGCTCGCGAAGGGCTATCGCGCGCAGGGACAAGAGAAGGCCGACGCGATCACGGCGGACGCCGACAAGCAGAGCCGCATCATCCTGGCCGAGGCCGAGCAGCGCGCGCAGGAGGTCAAGGGCCTGGGTGACGCCGAGGCGGCGAAGACCTACGCCGATGCCTACGGGCGAGACACCGAACTCTACTCGTTCGTGCGCAGCCTCGAGACCTACGAGAAGTCGCTCGGCGCGGAGTCGACGATCGTGCTCTCGACCGGCTCGAAGCTCTTTCGCTATCTCACGCGCAAGGGCGACGGCGACAAGGACACGACCAAAGGAAACTGAGTGGCTCTTGCGGAGTCGCCGGCTCCGCGTGCGAGGACGACGTCATGAAGAAGACTCTTGTTATTCTTGGTGCCTTGGTGACGACGCTCGCGGGTCTTGGCCTCACGGCGCCGGGCTGCGTCATCGAAGAGACGATCCATGTGAAGGGCGACGGCCAGGGCGGTGGCGCGCCTGCGCCGAAGCTGCCCGGGCAGAAGTGCGGCTGCGACGCCGACTGCGCGGGCGACGACTCGCTGTGTTTCTTCGGCATGTGCGCGAAGCGGGCGCAGGGATTCTGCGCGGAGCCGAACACCGAGGCCGGCTGCGAGCCGGGCTCACGCTGCTTCAACAGCGACGTCGTGACGACGAGCGGCGTGTGCTTGCCGCCCTTCGACGCGGCGACGTGTGAGCACGTCGAGAACCGCCACGCGCTGTGCTCGCCGACGCGCCTCGACTCGTGCGACGCGACCTGCGGCAGCGCGTGTGTGCCCGACGTCACCCACCCGGCGACGCCGGGGGCGGCCTGCGCGACCGACACCGAGTGCGGGTTCCACGCCAATGCCGCGTGCTACACGGACGTGCCCTACGGCGAACCCAACGGGTGGGTCGAGGGATACTGTCTCGCGTTCGGCTGCACGGGCGACGCGGAGTGCGGCGGGGCCGACAAGGGCTGCTTGCCCGCGGCCTCGGACGGCTCGGGCGTATGCATGAACCGCTGCGGCATGGATCTCGACTGCCGCGCTGGCTACGTCTGCCGGATCCTGAAGGACGACAATGAGCAGTTCGTCGCGACGGGGTGCTTCGCTGGGTGCGACGCGGCCGCGACCTGCCCGTCGGGCTACGCGTGCGTCGGTGACATCTGCGTCGACGAAGAGCGCGCGTGCGGCGAAAAGAACCCGAACGGCTGGTGTCCCGACGCGTCGTGGTGCGACGCCGGGACATGCAACGAAGAGCCGTTCGCGTGCGACGGCAGCGAGGACGCGCTCGAACCGAACGACTCGCGCGCGGCAGCCGTCGATGCGCCCATGGGCGAGACTGCGGGCCTCACGAGCTGCACCGGAGACGAGGACTGGTATCGCGTCGTCGTGCCAGAAGGAAAGATCGCGCGCGTCGGCATCAAGTTCAAGACGGACGCCGGCGACATCGATCTCGTCGCCTACGACGGCAGCGGCACATTGCTCGGCTCGCGCATCGGCGAACAGTATCCGTACAGCTTTCGCGACCAGGAGACCGACACCGAATACTACGGGTTTTACGCGGGCGCCGCGGAGACGACCTACTTCGTTCGCGTCGTCGGCTACGCGTCGCAGACGAACATGGGCGGCGAGAACGTGTACGCGCTCGCGGTCGATCACTTCGACTACGCGGACGGAGCGACGTGCACGGGCACGGGCTTCACGTCGGACGAGTGCATCGGCCAGGCGCCGAACGGTGCGGGGCTCCTCCCATTTCCGTTCCCCGATCCGAACGACGGCGTCGTGGGCGGCGCGTACATGTGGGACACGTTCAGCAACTACCGCTTCGCGCGGCGCGAGCTCATCGTGCTCGTGCGCCACGCGCTCGCGGAGACGGCGAAGGCCTTCCCTGACACGAAGCCGCTCGGGCTCATCGACACCTGCCAGATCGACGGCATCACGCCCGGCTACGACGTCGGCGATCCGCGCCACCCCGAGTCGACGCACGACCAGGGCGGCAACCAGGACCTCGCGTACTTTCAGACCGACGGCGACAACAGCGCGGAGATCATCTGCGGCGACGGCTCGCAGCACGCGGACGGGTTCTGCTCGGCGGCCGCGACCCAGAAGCACAAGGTCGATCTCCCGCGCCAGGCGTTCTTCATGGGCAAGCTCATGGCTTCGCCGCGCACGCGCGTCATCGGCGTGGACCAGATCATCGCGCCGCTCATCGTTGCCGCGGCCAAAGAGCTCAACAAGCTGCCGAGCGACGACCCGAAGTTCATGACCTCGGCGCAGCTCGCGGCCTTCAACAACAAGATGGCCTATGGAAGCGGCTGGCCCTACCACCACCACCACATCCACCTGAGCATGCAGTGGTGGAGCAGCTCGTCCGTCGCGTCGCCGGTTGGCGCAGCCGGACCCTCGAGTCGCGAACACACGATGCACGACCCGAGCCGCGTGCGCGCGCCGTACGACTTGAGCCATCACGTGCCGTAGACCGGTCGCAGCTTCACGCGAGCTCGGCCGATCTCATCGATGGCGGCTCAGGTCACGAGCGCTCAGGTCACGAGCGCTCAGGTCACGAGCGCTCAGGTCACGAGCGCTCAGGTCACGAGCGCTCAGGTCACGAGCGCTCAGGTCACGAGCGCTCAGGTCACGA
>SYFR01000355.1 GCA_005800325.1 Myxococcales bacterium
GGACGAGACCGTGCGGCGCGTCGGCGACAACCGTGACGTGAAGGTCGACGTGAGGATCATCGCCGCGACCCACCGCGATCTCGGCGCGGAGGTGAAGGCTGGGCGCTTCCGGGAGGATCTGTACTACCGCGTCAACGTGCTGCACGTGCACGTGCCGCCGTTGCGCGAGCGCAAAGAGGACATTCCGCTGCTCATCGATCACTTCGTCGAGCGCAACAACGCGCGGCTCGGCACGAAGCTCCGCGGGGTCGCGCCCGAGGCGCGCCGCTTGCTCATCGAGTACAGCTGGCCCGGCAACGTCCGCGAGCTCGAGAACAGCATCGAGCGCGCGGCCGTGCTCGCCGAGGGGGATCTGATCACCCCGGGCGATCTCTCCGAGCGCATCCACGAGGCGCGCGATCCCGTTCGCATGCAGCTCGCGAGCGGCGAGCTTTCCATCAAGAAGTCGACGCGCCTCATCGAGGACGTGCTGATTCGGCGTGCGCTCGAGGCCACGAAGGGCAACCGGACGCGCGCGTCGCTCCTGCTCGAGATCAGCCATCGCGCGCTCCTCTACAAGATCAAGGACTACGGCATTGACTGAGACCATCCGCCGCGCGACCGACGCCGACGGCGAGGCGATTGGCTCGCTCATCGCCGGGATCTTCGCGGAGTACGACGGCGTGCTCTTCCTGCGCGACGAGCTGCCTGAGCTCGCAGGCATCGCCAGCTACTACGAGCGAGGCGGCGGCGCCGGCTTCGTCGCCGAGCGGGGCAGTCTCCTCATCGGCTGCGCCGGCTACACCACGAGCAAGAGCGGCGCGGGCATCGAGCTGAAGAAGCTCTACGTGCGCGCCACCGAGCGCAACACCGGGCTCGGCGGGCGGCTCGTCGCGCTCGTGGAAGAGGCGGCCGCACGGGCGGGCGCTCGCTACATCGACCTCTGGAGCGACACGAAATTTCTCACCGCGCACGCCTTCTATGAGCGGCGCGGCTACGTGAAATCTGGCGAGACGCGCCCGCTCCATGACGCGAGCCACACGATTGAGTTCTACTTCAAGAAGCCGCTCGTCGACGCGGCGCGAGAGCCGCGAGGCTGAACGCCCGCGCATCGGCGTCAGCGCATCGTCGCTGCGGCGAGAGCGTGCAGTCCCCGCGAAGGGCGCCCGCCTTCTTGTGGTCGCTCGATTCGGTGCACACTAGTGTCGCAACATGCACTTTCAAGCTGCGAGGGCGACCGTTGGGGGCTTGGTGCTTGGGCTCGGCGTGCTCGCCGGCTGCAGCGACGACGGCGTCGCGGACGAAGAGGCGGCGCGGCTGGCCTATCTCGGGCTCGACGCCGGGGTGGAGCGCGCGCTCGGGCTTGGGTTCGACGGCTTCAACGCCGCCAAGAGCGCGAACATCCCGACGCAAGAGGGCAAGGGCGATAAATCGGGCACCATGACCGTCATTGGCCAGGTCGATCAGGGAAGCTCCGACAACAAGGGCATGCGGCTCGACGTGTCGCTCGCCCAGTACGAAGACGGGCCGGTCGAAGAGGTGGAGATCACCTACGACACGCAGGCGCCGCTCGCGCTCGATCTCACCATGAAGGGGCTGCCGAGCGCGGAGCTGACCGGCACGTTCAATGGCGACGTCACGCTCGCGGGCGGGCTCGAGGGCCCGGTGACGCTCACGCTCACGCTCAGCGGCACGACCGAGGCCGATCCCGCCGACGCCGCGCGGATCCGACGGGTGCCCGGCGGGACGCACATCGTCGGCACCGCTACAAGCGACTACGGGACCTACGACGTCGACGTCACGCGCTGAGCCGCGAGTCGTGAGTCACGCGCTGAGCCCCGAGTCGCCAGTCGCGCATCGTTAGTCACGCGCTGAGCCGCGAGTCGCGCCGCTGTTACTCGTAGAACACGAGGTAGCTGTTGAGCACGATGTTCCCGGCGTTGTCCGGCGGCTCTTTGTTGTTGAGCGTGGCCTTGTAGCTGACGCTCGCCTTCTGGCCCGCTTTCACGTCCGCGGTCACGTCGAAGACGAACGGATCGACCTGCTGCCCCGGGCACCAGCCGCCGCGCCCGAACCACCAGGTGCCGCCTTGGTTCGGCACCATGCCGTTCTCGATCTGCTCGATGCAGCCCTCGTCTTGGCCGACGGTCGCGTGGTCCTTCAGGTAGGTCTTCGCGTTGACCGTGAAGTGGTGCTGGTGGCGGCAGAACTCGGCGCAGTTGAACGAGTCCATGCCGTGCCCGGTGAGCACGCCCCAGACTTCGACGCGCTTGGCCGTCGCGGGGACATCGACGTCCATCGGCGCGTGCGCCAGGTTGTAGCCCTTGTTGAAGCCGCCGCCCGCGTAGAGGAACACTGCTGAGGTCGGGCGATAGCCCTTGTTGCGGTTCGAGAAGCGGAAATCCATGACCGTGGCGTAGGCCTGCTGGTTCCACTCGGGGCTCACCACGTAGCGGAGCTTGCGCACGCCGCCGTCCTTCAAGAACGCGAGCATCGGCGTCAGATCGACGATGTAGCGGCCCTCGCGGTGGTAAGTCGTGATGAAGCGCGCGAGCTCGCGCCAGCTCTGCGTGCCTTCTTCCCAGAGGTCGATGTTGGAGATGTAGTCCCACGCGCCGCAGTTGCCGAACTCGCCCTTGGCGGCGTCGGGGCAGTCCATCGTGAGATCGAGCTCGAGCGTGTCGAACTTCTCGAGCTGGGCCGCCGTCGGAAACGCGACCTCGGACTCGACGACGAATTTCAGGACCTCTCCCTTGCCGAATGCCGTCACGACGGTGGCGTCTTCCTGGGCGAGCTTCTCGTCGCGGGTCGCCTCGTAGTTGTAGCGGCGCACCTCGTGCGTGGCGTAAGCGAGGTTCGACTCCCACGGCCACTCGCCCGCGTCGTTGAGCGCCTTCTTGTAGCGCGTGACGTCCGCGAAATGGCCGAGGAGGCGCACCTCTTGGCGGCGATCGATAGCGAAGCCTCCGCGCCCGAGATCGGGGCTCGCGACGATGTCGCGGAGCCAGCCGTCGAGCTCGGTGTAGTGCTTGCCGACGACGTGGAGCCGCGCCCTCCAGTGCTCGGCGACGGCGGGCTCGAGCGCCGCGAGCGCCGCGTCGATGCGACCCTGCAGCGCGGTGAGCTCGGTCGAGGCGTCGGCGGCCACGCGCGCGGCGACGAAGAAATAGTGCGCGTTTGTCGGCGATTTTGCGATCAGCTGGTCGACGTCGCGCTCCCACAGCGAGGCCTTGTCGAGGGCGGAGTTGCTGCGGGCGTTGGTGAGAAAGACGTACGACTCGCAGCCCGAGTACTCCTCGCTCAGCGTCCACGTCGTGAGGTCGAGGAGCGGCAGGGTGAAGTCCGCGGCCTTGTCGTGGCGCAGGGATCCCGTCGGGCCAGCGGCGTCGAACGGCCGCACCGTGAGCCCCTTTTCTTCGCAGAAGCTCGCCGGAGTCGGGAGCTCGCCGCCCGCGCCGCCGCCCGCGCCGCCCGACGCAGCGCCGCCGATACCGCCCGTGCCCGCGCTCGTGACCGCACTGCTCGCCGACTCTTCCGAGGTGCAGGCGTAGGCAGCGAGCGTGACCGTGAGCCCAAGAGCACCGAAGAATCGAAGTTTCATCGCGCGCATTATGTCAACGGCACGCCGCGCTGGCGATAGAATCACGGGCGATGAGCGCGACGTTCTTCTGGAAGAGCACGTGAACGACCTGCCGTGACGCACGAGTTTTCGTGCGTGAGTCGGGTCAATCCGTCAGTGAGCGCAACTACGCCAAGGAGCCGCTTACGAAGCGCGAGCTCGAGAGCATCGTCGATGCGGCGGGCGGCGTCGCGGCCGTCTTGAACGTGCGGCACGACCTCGCCAAGGCGCGCGGCTGGAAGGCCGAGCCACCGAAGAAGGCGGAGTTCGTCGCGGCGGCGCTCGAGCAGCCGAACCTCTTGCGGCGGCCGGTGCTCGTCGTCGATGGCCGCGTGGTGGTCGGTAAGGACGAAGGCGCGATCCGCGCGCTCCTGGGTTAGGGCCCGTCCGACTCGGATTCGCCCGACGCGGCCTCGCGCCAGTCTGGTTCGCGCCACGAGGGCGCGGCTCAGGACGGCTCAGAACTGGAAGTAGACGAAGGGGACGGCCTCCATCGCCGCCGCTTGCCGCAGCGCGAGCGCGAGGCAGAACAGCACGAAGGCCTGCGCGACGGCCGGCGCGGCGACGAAGCGATCGCGCGCGAGCTCGCTCCACGAGCGCGGCAGCCACTGCATGAGGAGCGCGCCGAGCATGACGAGCACGACCTTCGGGTGAAGGTTCGGCGTGTAGGTCGTGAAGGTGAAGAGGCGCTCGTAGATGGCGCTCGTCTTCTCGAGCGTCGTCGCGCGGAAGATCGCGAACGCGATGCCGGTGAACGTGAAGGTCCCGGCGACGCCGAGGATGCGCACGGGCCACTCGCTCTTCGTGCCGAGCGCGCGCTCGAGCCCGATGGTGGCGAGCCCCACCACCCAAGCGCCTGCGAGGAGCAGGTGCGGAAGGCGCGCGATGCCGGGCAGTCCGAGCGCGAGGAACAGATGCGATATGGCCTGGTCGAGCACGAGCGACACGGCCGCGGCGAGCAGCACCTTCTTCTTGTGGCCACCCGCTGCGGTGCGGAGCTCTTGAAACGCGTGGGTCAGCGAGACGGCGAGACCGTGGACGCATCCGAAGAAGACGAAGTTGCCGGAGGCGCCGTGCCAGATCCCGCACAGCACCATCGTCGCGAACGCGTTGAAGTACTTCCGCACCTTGCCGTGTCGGCCGCCGCCCAGCGGGACGTAGACGTAGTCACGCAGCCAGCTCGAGAGCGAGATGTGCCACCGGCGCCAGAACGACGCGAGATCGGCGGCCTTGTACGGCTGATCGAAGTTGATGCGGAAGCGGTAACCGAGCAGGAGCGCCGAGCCGATCGCCACGTCGCTGTAGCCGGAGAAGTCGACGTAGACTTGCACCGCGTAGCCGTACATCGCGAACAGCGTCTCGACGGACGAGAAGCTCGTCGGCTCGGCGAAGACGCGATCGACGAAGTTGGTCGCGAGGTAGTCGCCGATCACGACCTTCTTGAAGAGGCCGGTGGCGATGAGGACCAGGCCCTCGCTGCCGGTCGCCGCGGTGAGGTGCGTCGGGCGCTCGAGGTGCGGCAAGAGATCGCGCCCGCGCACGATGGGGCCCGCGACGAGGTGCGGAAAGAACGAGATGTACGTCAGGTACTGCAGGTAGCTCTGGCACGCCGGGATCGTCCGCCGATAGACGTCGATGACGTAGCTCAGTGACATGAAGCAGAAGAACGAGATCCCGATCGGGAGCTCGACCCGCAGATGGATATCGGGCAGCGCGTATCCGAGCGTGTCGCGAAACAACCAAAGAAAGCTGTCGGCGCCCCAGTTCCAGTACTTGAAGAAGACGAGGATCCCGACGTTGATGAGGACCGTCGTGACGAGCATCGCCTTGCGGCGCCGCGCCTCGGTGATGCGATCGAGCCAGACGCCGAGGTAGTAATCGACGCTCGTGCCGACGAAGAGCAGCGGGACGAATTTCACCGACTCGAAGATGAGCCCGAGTCGATCCTTGCCCTGGGCGGCGAGGAGCGCGTCCCACCCGACGAAGGTCCAGCCGGCGTAGAACACGTAGCTCGCGACCAGCATCACGAAGAGCCGGACCTTCTGCCACGGCCGAAGGAGCCAGGTCACGGCGAAGACGGCGGTGAAGAAGTAGGCGTACGTGACGGTGTTGAAGAGCACGCGGGCCGGAACCTAGGCTGGCGAATCAGAGATTCGCCACCTAAATAACACACCGGACGCGAGTCAAAACGAGGCGCAAGGCGACGAATTCGCTCGACCTCGCCCCGAACGGGGGCGAGCGAATTTGTAAGCGTACTTCGGACTGAGAGGACGCACGTCGGCGCGGCGGCGGTACACGAATTTCCGGTGGTCTCCTTCCTCGCCGTTCGCGTCATCGAAGGCGAACGCTGGCGCGCTTGGCCTCGATCCCGAACGGTCGAGGCGTTAGGGTTCGGGCCTCGTGACGATCGGCAACGCGCTCCTCGTGGCCTCGGCGCTCGCGCTCGTCGCCGTGCGCATCGTGCGCTACGTGCGCGGCGGACGCGACGCTGCCGGGCTCGTGTATCCCGAGCCGAGCGTGATGCTCGACGCCGAGAAGAAGCGCGTCGAGGAGGCCTTCGGCGAGCTGGCATCGACGCTGGCCGCGGAGCGCGCCGGGGAGGAGCGTCGCCGCAGGACGGCCCGCGCCGACGATCCCCTCAGCCTGCGCTTGCCCGTGTCGCGGAAGATCCTCGGCGTCGCGGCGTGCGCCTGGCTCTTCGTGCTCGCTCCGTACGCGCATCCGCGGCTGGCGCGGTTTCGCGTGCTCTCGAGCGACGCGAGCGATCGCGGTGCTCTTTTGGGGGCTGCGAGCGAGGCCGGCGAAGAGTCGAACGTCGCCTTGGCACCGCTCGCCCCGAGCGCCGTCGGGGAAGCGAAGCTGCCCGGAGCGACGTACGACCAGCAGGCGCGCGCGAAAGAGCTCGACCGCGAGGCGACGGGGGCGGGCGGGCCGATCGCGCGGGAGAAGCAGGCAAGCGTCGCCACCGCGGGCGCGGCGCGCGAGATCGAAGACCCGAACGGCAAGGCCCTCGCGCCGTTCTTCGGCAGGCTCGCGAAGGTGCACGCGGCGCACGCGACGGGAAGCGCGGGCAGCGACGCGCCGATCGCGCGCGTCTTGTATTTCGGGGACTCGATCATCGCGTCCGACTTCGTCACCGGAAAATTGCGGCGCCTCTACCAGAGCCGCTTCGGCGATGCGGGACACGGCTACGCCCTCGTGGCGAACGCGTGGCCCGGCTACTTTCATATCGACGTCGCGCGCTCGGCCTCGGGCGAGTGGCGCACCAGCACCTGCGTCGGACCGTACGCCGCCGATGGGCTCTATGGCCTCGGCTGCGCTTCGTTCAGCTCGAAGGACAAGGGGATCTGGGCGACGCTCGGCACCGCGGACGCCGCCGAGTGGGGCCGCAGCGTCGGGCGCTTCGAGCTCGCGTACCTGAAGGCGCCCGGGGGCGGTGCGCTCGATCTCGTGCTCGACGAGGGCAAGGACGGCGCGACGCAGGAGGTGCTCGAGACCGACGGAGAGACCTCCGTCGCGTGGCACGTCGTGCGCACGGCGGACGGGCCCCATGCGCTCACGCTTCGCACGCGCGACGCGCGCCCGGTGCGACTCTTCGGCGTGACGCTCGAGCGCGACGTCCCGGGAGTCGTGCTCAGCGCGCTCGGCATCACCGGGGCGCGCGCTCGCTTCCTCGATCAGTCCGAGGACGCGCATCTTGCGCAGGTCGTTCGCGCAGCGCGTCCCGATCTCATCGTGTTGAGCTTCGGCTCGAATGAAATCACCGACGGCAACATGGTCTCGATGGACGAGTATCGCGAGAAGCTCGCCCTCGTCATGGCGCAGCTCGAGAAGGCAGCGCCCGAGGCGTCGCGCATGCTCGTCGGTCCTCCCGACATGGCGTCGAGCAAGGCGTCGCAGGGCTACTCGCGCCCCATGGTGCACTTCGTCGTCGAGAACCAGCGGCGGCTCGCCGGAGAGCGAGGCTGGGCCTTCTGGGATCAGTACCGCGCGATGGGCGGCGGCGGCTCGATGCACGCCTGGATCAAGGCGGGGCTCGGCTCGAGCGACATGTTTCACCCGACGGGGCGCGGCGCGAGCATGCTGGCGGACTGGCAGTTTCAGGCGATGATGCGGGCGTTCGATGCGCGCGCCACGAGTGAGTGAACGCAGCGAATGACGAAGCTCGCGACGACGACGGCGGTGGAGCGGGACGCGACGCCGGCACCACGAAGCGGGCCGTCGCGCACCGCGCTGCGTCGAGCCATTCGCGAGCTTGCGCGCGCCTTCGGAGAGCAGCTGCTCGGCCTCCTCGAAGAGCAGGGGCTCTTTCGCGAGCCCGCTCGCGCGCCCGAGCGCGAGGACGAGGTGGCGGCGCCGAGACGCTACCGCCGCACGAGAGGCGCGCTCGAGGTCGTGTTGTCGCGCGTGCTCGCCGAGCTCGGCCGACGCGAGACGCCCGTGTCCATCGGAGTCTTGGCCGCGGCGCTCGGCGTCGAGACGCGCATCCTCGCGCACCCGCTCAGTCTGCTCGTCGAGCAGGGCAAGGTCGAGCGCACGGGCGAACGTCGCGGTGCTCGCTACGAGCTCGTGCGCCGCGCAGTGGGGCGCGCGAGGCGCAACAATGCACGGGTCCCGGCGCGTCCGACGCCAAGAAACCGCAACCGGAAATGAGCCTGCTTGAGTAGGCTCTCGCGCCGTGCGTAACCACGGTTCGACCTCGGCGGGGCTCATTGTGATGGCGGCGCTCTCGAGCGCAAACGCGGTCGTGTTCGCGCAGGGAGCGGCCGCGCCTTCACCCGTGGTCGCGCAACCTCCGCAGCCGGTCGCGCCTTCGCCCGTGGTCGCCCAACCTCCGCAGCCGGTCGCGTCTTCCCCCGTGGTCGCGCAACCTGCACCTGGGCCGGCACCTGGGCCTGCGCCCGCGCAGCCACAACCTCCACCCGCCACGCCTCCGCCTTACGCCGCGCCTCAGCCTTACGCCGCGCCTCAGCCTTAC
This sequence comes from Myxococcales bacterium, assembly GCA_005800325.1. GTDB lineage: Bacteria > Myxococcota_A > Polyangia > Polyangiales > Polyangiaceae > SYFR01. The sequence goes on from SYFR01000355.1 coordinate 8,577, forward strand.
ACCGCGCCTCAGCCTTACACCGCGCCTCAGCCTTACACCGCGCCGTGGACCGCGCCGCCGCCGCCTCCGAACTATCCGTCCGGGCCGCCTGGAATGGGTGGCGAGGGGACGCCGATCGGTGCGCCGCCGCCGCCGCCCGCCCTCATCGAGCGCAAGCCGCCGTGCTGCCTCTGGTCGCTGCGCGTGGATCCATTCGATCTCATTTTTCGGCGCGTGACGGTCGAGGGGGAGGTCGCGTGGGGGCAGTTGCCCTTCACCGCTGAGGTGACCGGCTCGTGGATCTTCGACTCACCGAACGAGTCGCTCGACGAAAAGGGCTTCGACCTCGGGCTGAACCTCGCGTGGTACCCGGGCGGCGAGCCGCTGCGCGGATTCTGGGTGAAGGCCCACGCCGAATACGAGAGCTTCGACGCCACGCTGAGCCGGCTCGACGGCGACGCGCCGATCGGCCGGCCCAACCCGGAATTTTGCGACGCCGATTCGGCGACGGGCACCTGCAAGCGGCGCGTGCAGAGCCCGATTTTCGGCCTGCTCCTCGGCTCGACGCAGGTGTTCGGGCGGAAGGGCGGGTTCGCGCTCTCGGGCGGCATCGGCGTTGGCGCGGCGATCGCGGATGCGACCTCGCTCGAGGTGCGGCCATGCTCGCCGACCGACGTCAGCGCGGCCGATCCGCACTGCCCCGCAGCGGAGATCGGCGGCACCGCGCTCGGCTTTCGCTACTACGACGACACCGCGCGCGTGCGCTTGCTCGGCTCGCTGTCGCTCGGCGTCGCGTTCTAGGGATCACGACTTCGGATCGGTCTCGCGCCGGCCGTCGCTCGCACGCCGCAGCTCGGGGCGCGGAGGAAACATGCGCCGATCGTTGCGTCGCCGATTGCGCTTCTTGCGGCGCTCGAGGCCCGGCGTCGCGAACAGCGCCGCGAGCTCGTCGAAGGTCGCGTTCCCGGCGAGGGGCTCTTTCGAGGCGAGGATTGCGGCGTGACGCCCGCAAAGAAACATCTGCTGCTCACCGACGAGGACACCGGCGAGCGCGTCGGTCGCGGCGCACACGGCGCAAGACGGGGCTTCTCGGGCCATCTTGCGATGATCGGGGCGGCCGCAACCTGGGCCAACTTTTCGGCTACGCGCGTGACTCGCCCCGGCGGCGCAATCGCCGCATTGGTTGGCGCGAGCCCGTCAGCCGCGAACGACCTTGCGCTCGGCCCACGCGATGACGTCGGCGCTCGCGTCCCGCCCCAGAAAACGCGAGAGTTCGCGGATCCCCGTCGGGCTCGTGACGTTGACCTCGGTGAGGTGGCCACCGATGAGATCGAGCCCCACGAAGTAGAGTCCGTCCTGCTTGAGGCGGGCGCCCACGTCGCGCACGAGCTCGAGCTCGCGCGGCGTCAGCTCGGTCGGCTCGACGGAGCCGCCGACGTGGATGTTGGCGCGCAGCTCGCCCTTGGCCGGGACGCGCAAGATCGCGCCGAGCGGCTCGCCGTCGAGGACGATGACGCGTTTGTCGCCCTCGGCCACGGCCGGCAAGAACTCCTGAATCTCGACGAGCTGCTGGCCCTCGAGGGTGAGAAAATCGACGATGGCCCTGGCGTTCGTGTCGCCGTCGCGCACCGCCATCACGCCGAACCCACCGGCACCCGAGAGCGGCTTGATGACCGCGCGCCCCCCGACCTCCGCGACGAACGCGTGGATGCGCTCGCGACTCGAGGTCACGAGCGTGCGCGGCGTCCAGCGCGGAAACTCGAGCGCGTAGAGCTTCTCGTTCGCGTCGCGTAGCCCGCGCGGATCGTTGACGACGAGGGTAGTGCCGCGCAGTCCCTCGAGCAGCTGCGTCGCGTAGCCGTAGGCCGCGTCGAACGGCGGATCCTTGCGCACGAACACGACGTCGGCCTCGCCGAGCTCGACTCGCGACGTCGCCAGCGCGGCGAACGTCGAGCCGTCCCGCACGATCGGGCGCGCCATCGCGGTCACCGCCGCGCGCTCGGCGCCGGCCTCGCGCTCGATGTCCGAGATGAGCATGTGCAGGCACTCGTGCCCGCGCTCGAGCGCCGCATGGATGAACCCAAAGGTCGTGTCCTTGTCGGGGACGAGCCGCTCGAGCGGATCCATCACGAAGGCGAAGCGCATGGCGGCGTGCATACGCATCTTCCGCGAGGCGCGCAATGAGCGGCGACGCCGAGCAAATGGTGCCGCGTGCAGCGATGAATCTGGCCGCGCAGCGTGTGGCATGCGTCAGGGAAATTCGGTGCCCCCCTCGCACGCGTCGCCTAGGCTTTCCGAGTGACGCTGTTCGACGAACTCGTGGAGGTGGTCGGCGCTCTCGACGCCGCCGGAGTGGAATACGCCCTCGTCGGAGGTCTGGCCGTTGCCGTTTGGGGCGCACCGCGCGCAACCAAAGACATCGACTTGCTGGTTCGACCGGAGGCGCTCGATGGCGCCTTGGCCGCTGCCGCGCAACATGGCTTCGACCTTCGCGCGATGCCGATGACTTTCCGCGACGGGATGAAGCTCCAACGGACCAGCCGGGCCCAAGGCGGTCAACTCTTGACGATCGACTTCATCGTGGTCGACGCCAACCTGGAGCCCGCGTGGCAGTCACGACTGCAATTGGCTAGCGGCGATCGTAAGCTGTGGGTGATATCGCGCGACGCGCTGATCGCGATGAAGGCGCTCGCCGCGCGTCCTCAGGATGTCGCCGACATCGAGCGCTTGCAGGATATCGATCGATGAACCCAACCGCGGACGAGGTCGAGCGCCGCTTGCGTGCGGCGAGTGGGCTGAGCGACCTGAGCCCGGGGCGAAGGCTCGACGCCAAGATCGATCTTTCTCCGGCTGGTGTGGAGAGGCGTCTTCGCACCGCGTCGGAGCTCCTGGACGCGTGCGCCGACCTCGCCGCGTTCCAAGAGCTGCGCGGTCGCTGACGTACGACGATGCGCGGGCGCTCCGGCATGCTTCGCTCGATGCCGCGCCGCGTCCCCGCCGCGATCGCATGGCTCGCCTTTGGGAGCGCGAGCGCGTGCGCGTTCGCGTGTGCGCCCCGCAGCGTGCAGAACACGACCGATGCGCCGAGCGTCCGCGCCCACAGCGAGGCGCGCCCCGCCACGACCTCGAGCGCGAGTCCGGGGGCC